>JBILEP010000017.1:0-14491 GCA_044352045.1 Cyanobium sp.
CGAGGCTGTAGCTCAGGTAGGCCTCACCGTTCCAGATGAAGGCGCGCCGCACCCAACCGAAAGGCTTGGTGATGACGTGCCAGATGCCGCCAAAAATGCAGATCAGGCCGATCCAGATGTGGCCACCGATGATGTCCTCCATCGAATCAACACCGATGATCCAGCCTTCACCCCCGAACGGAGCGCGGGTGAGGTAGCCGAAAATCACCGCCGGCGAAAGGGTGGGGTTGGTGATTAGGCGGACATCGCCGCCGCCGGGGGCCCAGGTGTCGTACACGCCACCGAAGAACATGGCCTTGAAGACCAGCAGCAGAGCTCCGACCCCAAGGAGGATGAGGTGGTAGCCGATGATGTTGGTCATCTGGTTCTTATCCCGCCAATCCTGGGAGAAGAAGTTGGAGTAGTTCTCCAGGATTTCCGGGCCGCGCAGGGCGTGGTAGAGGCCTCCGAGACCCAGCACCGCAGAGCTGATCAGGTGCAGCACGCCCACCACAAAGAACGGATAGAGGTCGGTGACCTCACCGCCAGGGCCCACGCCGTATCCCAGGGTGGCCACGTGGGGGAACAGGATCAGACCCTGTTCGTACATGGGCTTGTCGAAGGTGAAGTGGCTCACCTCAAACAGCATCATGGCGCCGGCCCAGAACACCATCAGACCTGCGTGGGCCACGTGGGCGCCCAGCAGCCGGCCGGAGAGGTTGATCAGGCGTGCATTGCCAGCCCACCAGGCGTAACCGGTGGAGTCGAGGTCCTTGCCCCCGACAGAAATCAGGCCAGAATTAAAGGGCGTTTCCACGGGGCAGAACCTCTTCAGGGAAGACGAAGTTTTCGTGCGGCTGGTCAGCCGGTGCCATCCAGGCACGCAGACCTTCATTGAGCAGGATGTTCTTGGTGTAGAAGGTCTCGAATTCGGGATCTTCCGCCGCCCGGATCTCCTGGCTCACGAAGTCATAGGCCCGCAGGTTGAGGGCCAGGCCGATGATGCCGATGCTGCTGGTCCACAGACCCATCACCGGCACGAACAGCATGAAGAAGTGCAGCCAACGCTTGTTGGAGAAGGCGATCCCGAAGATCTGGCTCCAGAAGCGGTTGGCGGTGACCATGGAGTAGGTCTCCTCTTCCTGGGTGGGCTCGAACGCCTTGAAGGTGTTGGCCTGCTCGCTGTCCTCAAACAGGGTGTTCTCCACCGTGGCGCCGTGGATGGCGCAGAGCAGGGCGCCGCCCAGGATGCCGGCCACTCCCATCATGTGGAAGGGGTTGAGGGTCCAGTTGTGGAAGCCCTGCAGGAACAACAGGAAGCGGAAGATCGCCGCCACACCGAAGGAGGGCGCGAAGAACCAGGAGCTCTGGCCGAGGGGGTACATCAGGAAAACGCTGACGAACACCGCGATCGGGCCGGAGAAGGCGATGGCGTTGTAGGGGCGGATGCCGACCAGACGAGCGATCTCGAACTGGCGAAGCATGAAGCCGATCAGCGCGAAGGCGCCGTGGAGAGCCACGAACGGCCAAAGGCCGCCGAGCTGGACCCAACGCACGAAATCGCCCTGGGCCTCGGGGCCCCAGAGGAGCAGCAGGCTGTGGCCCATGGCGTCAGCGGGAGTGCTGACGGCGGCGGTGAGGAAGTTGCAGCCTTCCAGGTACGAGGAGGCGATGCCGTGGGTGTACCAGGAGGTGACGAAGGTGGTGCCGGTGAGCCAGCCCCCCAGCGCCAGGTAGGCGGTGGGGAACAGGAGCAGGCCGGACCAGCCCACGAAAACGAAGCGGTCGCGCTTGAGCCAGTCGTCGAGGACGTCGAACCATCCCCGCTGCGGCAAGCGCCCTGCAGCGATCGTCATGGATTGCTTTACGAAGCTTTACAACGCCACTTTACGGGTCTCGGCCGGTCTGTGCGGGTCCCCGTCCCTGTTCGGGGAGGAATGAGCAAAACTGCCTAGGGGAGCTCCACGCAGCGGCGATTCGCCAGAGTGGCCTTCAGCCCACCCCCTCCTCCATGTACGTCGTTGAGCTTTCCCTGCGCCTCAGCCCCATGCCCGTTGCCGTGCAGCGCAAGGAGCTGGAGGCGGCCCATGCCCTCTACGGCGAAGTGCGCCAAGCTCTGGAGAGCGGCCACCCCCGCGTGCTTGAGCTCACCTGCGAGAAGGACCCGCACAAACGCTTGAGCCTGCTAAGCGGCGAGATTGTCGCGGTCCAGACCTACGAGAAATCGGCGGTCGGCGGTGGTGGCCGCCGGCCAGGCTTCAGCTTCGAGGGTTGATGGCAGCGAACCACTCCGCCGTGAGCGACCCTTCCTGGCCCGCCGCTGCTTCGGACACCTCTCCGCTGCGGGTGGAGGCGGTGGATTTCGACTGGGACAACGGCCGCCCGGCCTTGCGGAGCTGCAACCTGCGCCTGCCAGGCCCCGGGCTGTGGATGCTGGTGGGCAGCAACGGCAGCGGCAAGAGCACCCTGCTGCGGTTGATCATCGGGCTGCTCAGCCCGCGGGCCGGCCGCATCAGCACGCGGGGCAAACCGGCCCTGGTGTTCCAGAACCCCGACCATCAGCTGCTGCTTCCCAGCTGCGCCAGCGATCTGCAACTCGGGCTTCCGGAGGGACTCGCCGCCGAGGAACGGCGCCGCCGAGTGGCCCGCGCCCTCAACCAGGTGGGGTTGGCGGGCCTGGATGACCGACCGATCCACACCCTCAGTGGTGGGCAGAAGCAGCGCCTGGCGATCGCCGGCGCGCTCGCCAGCGAGGCGGCCCTGCTGCTGCTGGATGAGCCGACCGCTCTGCTGGATCCCACCAGCCAAACGGAGGTGCTGGATCTGATTCGGGCCCTTTGCTCCAGGACCGAGCAGCCGCTCTCGGCTCTCTGGATCACCCACCGGCTCGAGGAGCTCGACCGCTGCGATGGGGCCGCCCGCATGGAGGACGGGCGCATCGGTCCATGGCAGCCGGGCTGGCGCCTGCGACAGGATCTTGACCCCTTGCCCGCCGGCAGGGTCGAAGGGTAAGGTTCCTGCCGCGGGTTCACCCGTTTCCATTCCTCGGTAGCTCAGCGGTAGAGCGGTCGGCTGTTAACCGATTGGTCGCAGGTTCGAATCCCGCCCGGGGAGTTTTTTTACCGCCAGAGCGTGGTCTACACAGGCGGTGAAATGGAAAAGATCCTGAAGTTGCGCCCTCACGCTGCCAGCCCGCATCCGGAACGAACCCAGTGCTGGCCTCCTCTTCGGGGCTCTGCTGGGTTGGCGCTCCCCGCCCTGGCGGCTTGGCCAAGCCTGCCGTGGCCACTCCCGGACAGGAGCGAGGATGGCAGCAAGGCCAAAAGCGGAGAGAATTCGGGAGATCCGCGCCCCTGCACGCCCCACTCCCGCCCGTTTTGACTGCTATGAAGCCCTGCATCCTGCTGATCGAAGACGACAGCGACATGCGCGAACTGGTCGCCGGCCACCTTGAGCACGGCGGTTTTGACGTGCAGAGGGCCGACGACGGGATCAAGGGTCAGGCCCTGGCCCTGCAGTACTCCCCCGATGTGATCCTGCTGGACCTGATGCTTCCCAAGGTGGATGGCCTCACCCTCTGCCAGCGGCTGCGGCGCGACGAGCGCACCGCCAAGATCCCGATCCTGATGCTCACCGCCCTGGGCAGCACCAAAGACAAGGTGAGCGGCTTCAACTCCGGCGCCGATGACTACCTCGCCAAGCCCTTCGACCTGGAGGAGCTGATGGTCCGGGTCAAGGCGCTGCTGCGGCGCAGCGAGCGGGCTCCGCTCTCCAGCAAACACAACGAGATCCTCAGCTACGGCTCCCTCACCCTGGTGCCGGAGCGGTTCGAAGCGATCTGGTTCGACGAACCCGTGCGACTCACCCATCTGGAATTCGAACTGCTGCACTGCCTGCTGCAGCGCCACGGCCAGACGGTGGCCCCCTCCCTGATCCTCAAGGAGGTCTGGGGCTACGAACCGGACGACGACATCGAAACGATCCGCGTGCACGTGCGCCATCTGCGCACCAAACTCGAACCCGACCCGCGCAAGCCTCGCTTCATCAAAACCGTCTACGGGGCCGGCTACTGCCTGGAGCTCCCGACGGGCGAGCCGCTGCGTCAGCTCGAACCGCTGATCCGCGAAGCCCGTCAGGCCAAGAGCAAGGCCAGCGCCGACCAAGCGGTGGCCTGAGCTCAGACCCCCGCCAGCCCGGCGAGATCCAGCAGCGCCACTTCCCAGGCCAGACGGGGCTGGACATGGGCGAGCAGGTGGGACCGCAGGGCCTCCAACCTTTGCAGCGCGGCCGCAGGGCCCTGTCGCCGCCAGAGCATCAGCTGCCACCAGTCCAGCAGCCAGAGTTGCTGCTCGCCATCGAGGCCCTCACTGAGGTCTCGGGCCAGGGCCAGGGCCGCCAGGGGATCCCGTTCCAGGACCAGCAGCCGCTCCGCCAGACCCTCAGGAAGCTCCTGCCAGCGGCGGCGATGGTGGAGGAGGGCTCCCGGAGAACCGGCGGCCATCTCCAGCAGCCCAGGGGGATCGATGGGGTCCCCAGCCCCCCCGGCGGCCACCACCACCCGCGCCACCAGCTCGGAAGACAGGCGCAAGAAGGGGATCTGCTGGCAGCGGGAGCGGATCGTGGCCAGGAGCCTGTCCGGAGCGGCGGAGATCAGGATCAGCAGGCCGTCGCCGGGCTCCTCAAGGGTCTTGAGCAGGGCGTTGGCGGCCGCCTCGGCCATCGCTTCCGCCCCATCGATCACCACCAGGCCCGCCGGCGCCTCCAAGGGCCGTCGGGCGAGGAAGCGGGCGATCTCCCGCACCTGCTCCAGGCGCAGCTGGGGGGGCGTGCGTCGACTGACCCCCTCCTCCACGGCCTGGGAGGCGGTCACCAGCCGCCCTTGGTGCTGGTAGGTGGGTTCCACCCAGAGCAGATCCGGATGGTTGCCCTGCTCCAGGCGGCGGCGCAGGCCAGCGGCGCCGGCCGGACCGGCCACCACCCCCTCCAGGAAGCGCAGGGCCGCCAGCCGCCGCCCCACCCCCTCGGGCCCGGCGAACAGGTAAGCCGGCGCCAGACGGCGCTGCGCCAGGGCGCTGCTCAGCAGCCCCACCGCCCGATCCTGACCCAGCAGGTCGGCGAAGAGATCGCTCATCCCTGGCCATCCCCCAGGCGGTGGCGCAGCAGCTGTCGGCAGCTCTCCTGCACCTGATCCGGCGACCCGGCCCCATCCAGGCGCAGCCAGCCCCGCTGCCGCGCCAACTGGGCGAATCCGTCCCCCACCCGACGCAGGAACTCCTCGCCGCTGGCCTCAATGCGGTCGGCCGGGCGGTGACCGCGGCGCCGCAGCGACTCCGCCAGGGGCAGATCCAGCCAGAGGGTGAGGTCGGGGCGGAGGCCGCCGGTGGCGATCCGCTCCAGTTCGGCGATGCGCAGCAGGGAGAGGCCACGGCCGTAGCCCTGATAGGCGGCGGTGGAGCCGCTGAAGCGGTCACTGAGCACCCAGTGGCCCGCCGCCAGGGCTGGGCGGATCAGGGTCTCCACGTGCTGGGCCCGGTCGGCGGCGTAGAGCAGCAACTCGGCACCTGGGCAGGGAGCGGTGCCATCGGGGGGGTGGAGCAACAGCTGGCGCAGCGATTGGCCCAGGGCGGTGCCACCGGGCTCACGGCTGACCCGCAGCTGGGCGCCAAGGGGCATCAGGCCACTGCCGGGAAGCCACTGCGCCAGGTTCTCCAGCTGGGTGGTCTTGCCGCTGCCGTCGATTCCCTCGAGCACCAGGAATCGCCCCCTGGGCAGACCCATCACACCCGCCGCTCCCCATGCATTCGCGGGCCATCCTGCAGCAGCAGGGCGTTGAGCACCACCGTCAGGGAGCTGGTGGCCATCAGCAGGGCCGCGAGGGGGGGCGAGAGCAACAGCCCGAAGCGGGGCAGGAGAACGCCGGCGGCGATGGGCAGAACGAGCAGGTTGTAGCCGAAGGCCCAGGCCAGGTTCTGGCGCACCTTGGCCATGGTGCGGCGGGCGATCGCCAGGGCGAGGGGAATCCCCGCCAGCCGGTCACCCATCACCACCAGCGCCGCGCTCTCCTGGGCGATCTGGGTGCCGGTGCCGATGGCGATGCCCAGGTCGGCGGCCGCCAGGGCTGGAGCGTCGTTGATGCCATCCCCCACCATCGCCACCACCCCGTTGGCGCGACGCGACTCGATCCGGGCCAGCTTCTGCTCGGGGCGCAGCTCCCAGGCGAGCTCCTCGGGGCGCAGCCCAAGCGCCGAGCCGAGGGACTCCACGCCGGCGCGGCGATCGCCGCTGACCAGCCCGAGGGCCAGTCCCTGGCCCCGCAGATCCGCCAGGGTGGTGACGGCATCCGCCCGGGGCCGGTCCTGCACCGCCACCAATCCGAGCAGGCGTCGCCCCTCGGCCACCGCCAGCACGCTGGCGCCACCGCTCTCCAGCCGGGCGAGACGCGCCTCCGCCTCCGCCTCGACCCCCACCCCGAGCGACCGCAGCCAGTCAAGACGACCCACCCGCACAGGATCGGCGATCCCCGCCAGGCGCCCCTCCAGCCCCTCGCCCACCTCGCCCCGGCAGCTGTCCACCGCCGGCAGCGAAAGGGAACGGGCGCCCGCCTCCTGGAGGAGGGCGTGGGCGAAGGGATGGCGGCTCTGCTGCTCGAGGGCCGCGGCACGCTTCAGCAGATCGGCCTCGCTCCCCTCCAGGGCCTCCACCGCGGTCACCAACGGCCGACCCAGGGTGAGGGTGCCGGTCTTGTCGAACAGCACGGTGTCGAGCCGGGCGGCGGTTTCGATGGCGTCACCACCGCGGAAGAGGAGCCCGGCGCGGGCGGCCAGGCCCAGGCCCACCGTGAGGGCGGTGGGGGTGGCCAGGCCGAGGGCGCAGGGGCAGGCCACCACCAGCACGGCGATCGAGAGCTGCAGGGCCAGGGCGAGGGGCGTGCTGGCGGCGCCTCCCATCAGGCCATGGTCATGGACGCCAGCCTGGGCAGCGTGCAGGGTATGGGCCGCCGGGGGGGCGGCCAGCAGGTGGGGCCAGAGGCGTGCGCCCCAGAGCCACCAGAAGACAAAGGTGGCCAGGGCCAGCAGCAGCACCCCCAGGGCAAATCCACCCGCCACCCGGTCGGCAAGGCCCTGGATCGGGGCCTTGCGGGCCTGGGCCCGCTCCACCAGATGGACGATGCGGGCGATAGCGCTCTCGGCGCCGCTGCGACTCACCTCCAGCACCAGGGGCGCCTCGAGGTTGAGGCTGCCGGCCGCCAGGTCGGTGCCAGGGGTGGCCTGGAGCGGCAGGGGTTCGCCGGTGAGGGCGGAGACATCCAGGGCCGAGCGGCCCTCGCGCACCACCCCATCCACGGGCAGGCGATCGCCGGGGAGGATGCGCAGCCGATCTCCCGGCCGCAGCCCGCCCACCCGCACCAGGCGGGGCGGATCGTCGCCGAGCAGGAGCAGGGCATGCTCGGGCTGAAGCGCGGCCAACTCCTCGATTGCCCGGCCGGTCCGCCAGCGGGCCCGCTCCTCGAGAAAGCGGCCGCAGAGCACGAAGCCGAGCAGCATCACCGGCTCGTGGAAGAAGCAGGGGAAGCCGCTGGCTGGCCAGATCCAGCCCACCAGGCTGGAGAGGTAGGCGCTGACGACCCCCAGGGCCACCAGCAGATCCATGCCCGGCAGGCGGGCACGCACACTGCGCCAGGCCTGGGCCAGGATCGGGCGGCCCGGACCCGCCAGGGCCCACGTGGCCACCAGGGCGTGGAAGGCGGGGCGGGCCAGCAGGTGGTCCGGACCCAGCCAGGGCAACTGGCCGGCATCCGCCAGATGGCCGAGGCCCGAAACCACCACCAGCAGAATCGCCACCACCAGCTGGCGCCAACGCTGCCACCAGTGGCGCTCCCGCCGCCGCTCGCGGGGATCGGCCGTCACCAGGCCCTCATCCCGGGGTCGGGCGGTGAAGCCCAGGCCGGCGAGGCTTTCCACCAGGGCCGGCAGGGGATCCGCCCCGTCGGGGTCGAGCTCCACCCAGGCGGTGTGGGTGAGGAGGTTGACGCTGGCGGCCCGCACGCCCTCCAGGTGTCGCAGGCGCTGCTCCACCGCCCGCACGCAGCCGCCGCATTTCATCCCCTCCACCTCCAACAGCCGCACCTGGGCGAGGGGTGGTTCCGAAGGTCCTGGAGGAGGCTCGGGCCGTGTGGGGGCGGAAGGGAGCACCGAGGGCAGGCAGGGCCGATGCCTAAGGCTAGGCAGGATGGCCGACCAATTCTTGGCTCAATCCTCGGCCTCCAGTTCCCGGCTGGCCTGGGCCAGCTCCCGCCGCTCGGTCGCGGAGGGGATCGGCAGGTTGAGGTTGAGGGAGAGCAGGGCGTCGATCACGGCGGCGGCCACGACCAGCCGGGTGAACCAGCGGTGATCGGCCGGCACCACATACCAGGGTGCTTGCGCTGTGGCGGTGTGCTGGATCATCTCCTGATACGCGTTCATGTAGTCGCTCCAGTGGGCCCGCTCGCGGATGTCGGCGGCGGAAAATTTCCAGTGCTTCTCCGGCTGGTCCAGGCGCTGCAGAAAGCGTTTCTTCTGCTCGGCGCGCGAGACGTGCAGGAAGAACTTGCGCACCAGGATGCCGTTGTGGCCGAGATAGGCCTCGAAGTGGCGGATGTCGCGGAAGCGCTGCCTCCAGATCTGGGGCCCCACCAGCTCCGCAGGCAGGTTCTGACGGCTGAGCAGCTCCGGATGGACACGCACCACCAGGGTCTCCTCGTAGTAACTGCGGTTGAAGATGCCGATGCGGCCCCGCTCCGGCAGGTGGCGCTGGCAGCGCCAGAGGAAGTCGTGGTCGAGCTCCTCAGCGCTGGGGGCCTTGAAGGATGTCACCTGGCAGCCCTGGGGATTGACGCCGCTCATCACATGCTTAATGGTGCTGTCCTTGCCGGCGGCATCCATCGCCTGGAAGATCAGCAGCAGGGCCCAGCGGTCCCTGGCGTAGAGGCGGTTCTGCAGCTCGGCAAGGATCTCCACCCCCTCCCGCAGCACCTGCGCTGCCGGCTCCTTGGCCGTGGGATCGAGATCAAGGGTGTTGGCCGGATCGATCGCCGCGAGACGAAAGCTCGCCCCATCGGCGACCCGGAAGGGGGCGCAGAAGCCATGGGCGCGCTGCTGGATCTCGGCCTTGTCCATGGGCGGGAGGGGCGGGAGGGCAGCGGCTCTCCCTCAGGATGCACACGGGCGGACCCGGGTAGGGGTGCGGGACGGCAGGATGGGGGTCCCCGCCGTCCACCGAGGCTGCCGCCGTGCCCCGCTCCCAGCGCAACGACAACTTCATCGACAAGAGCTTCACGGTGATGGCTGACCTGATCGTCAAGCTGCTGCCGATCGACGCCAAAGCCAAGGAGGCCTACGTGTACTACCGCGATGGGCTCTCGGCACAGAACGATGGCGACTATGCCGAAGCGCT
The DNA here is from genome assembly GCA_044352045.1 of Cyanobium sp. Lineage (GTDB taxonomy): Bacteria > Cyanobacteriota > Cyanobacteriia > PCC-6307 > Cyanobiaceae > Cyanobium. The sequence continues at coordinate 9,412 of JBILEP010000017.1, forward strand.
CGACAATTACGAGGAAGCGCTCAAGCTCGAGGAGAACAAGACTGATCGAGCCGAGATTCTCAAGAACATGGCGATCATCTTCATGAGCAACGGCGACGAGGAGAAGGCGCTTGAGTATTACCGGCAGTCCCTTGAGGAGAACAGCAATTCCCCGTCCTGCTTCAAGAATATGGGGCTGATCTATGAGAAGTGGGGTCGCATCGCCCAGGAGGCCGGCAACCAGGATGAGGCTGATCGCTGGTTCGACCAGGCCGCCGAACACTGGACCAAGGCGGTACGCCTCTATCCCGGTGGCTATCTAGATATCGAGAATTGGCTGAAGTCATCGGGCCGCGCGAACGTAGACGTTTATTTCTGAACCAGCAATTTTGCCTGGCAGAACGCTGCCGCGATCAAGCCCAAGGGCGCTGGAGCTCGAGCATCGCGCCACCGTGATACTGGATGGGCGTTCCCCGCGCCTGCTGCTGCTCCAACCAGCCACCAGGCGGGCCTCCTCGCCAGCTTGCATCCAGAACTCGAAACCGGGAGGTTAGCGATGCGTCGTGGGCATGGATGATCTGAATCGTTGGTTTGGCCAACGCAGGGACCGAGCCAACGGCCAGCGCCTCTGGCCCTACATCCCAGCGGCACCCTCAGTCGAGAACTAGAGCCAGACGAGCTGGACCACAACCCATTTCAAGATGGCCGCCATTGGATCGTGAGCAGAGGAGATACGAGGGGGCAAAGCACAGGTTTTCGTGCATTTGAAGCTAGCCATGACAACGACATGAGCCCCGCTTATGCTTTGCGAGCCACCCCCGAAGCCAACCTTCGCCGCCACGGCTTGACAGAGCGGAAGCAGCCAGGAGCACTCAGTCGAAAAGGCGCCGGTAGAACAAAGCACAGGCAAGACTTTGCTGATATGTTGGGTAACGCTGTGGATGCCTGCGAAGCAGAAGAAAGACATAGTGGATATAATGAGCAACCATCCAAAAGCCTGCAGAAGCGAAGGCGCGGGCTTGGCCTTGATGCTTGAAGGCAAAGACACGTCCACTGATCAGATATTCCAGATACTGCCTCCGCTTGATCGCCAGGGTTTCCGCAGCAGAAAGCAACTGACAGGAAGAACCGGGCTCATGGAGAATAATCGCCTGATTTGCAAGCACGATCTTGTGGCCGCGGCGCAAAGCAGAAAGGCACAGATCACTGTCCTCATAATACATCCAGAAGCGAGGATCAAAAAGAGGAGATTGGGATGGGAAAGCGGCCAGGCGTAGCAACATGGCGGCTCCATAAATGCATGCCACCTCGCGGTAGCGCCCCCCCGAAGGCTCCGGCCCCACATAGCGGCCATCAGGTGTCAGCTGAACCGCCCCGAGCACGGCGACCTCCGGAAGACCCTCCGCCAGGCCCACCAGCTCCTCAATGGCACCGGGCTGCAGCACACCGTCCGGGTTCACCAGAAAGAGATAGGGGGTGTGGACCTGAGGGCGAAGGGCATTAACAGCCCGGCCGAAACCAATATTTCGACGTCCGCAAATGACGCGCACCGCACGGGAAGCGTCCGCCACGCGCAGCAGGGTTTCATCCTGGCTGGCATTGTCATAAATCAGGATCTGGGCGCCATCGATCTGGGACAGGAGGGAGGCGAGGCAGCTGCCGATCACCCGCTCACTATTGAAGGTGACGATGGCGCAGGTCACGGCATCCACAAAAGCCATCGACGCACCAAGCTCCATGCCGATCGCCACACCAGCGGATGTGGCTTTGCGACAGGATAAACAAATTGCCCTGGCAAGTCAAGTGCGGCCGGCAACAATCGAGAAGGGAGCGAAAGCGTGACCACGTAAACCGAAAACCAGCCAATCGCACCAGGAGTTAATTAATACAACTATCCAGAGATTGCCACTGGGATGACTATCGTTCCTGCCGGCCGCTCTTCTCTTCGTTAAGCAGCGGCGCCTTCTCCGCCAGGGCCGCCACCAGCGCCTCCGCCACCGTGCCCGCTTCGTGGAGCTCCAGGCCAAGCCCGGCCGCGATCGGGCCCAGACCGCTGCCGCGGGGCACCACGGCACGACGGAAACCGAGGCGGGCGGCCTCCTGCAGCCGCAGCTCCAGCTGACCCACAGGCCGTAGCTGACCCCCCAGTCCCAGCTCGCCCACCAGCACCGTGCCGCTGGGCAAGGTGAGGTCGCGGAAGCTGGCCACCACCGCCGCGGCCACCCCCAGATCCGCGGCCGGCTCCTCCACCTCCAGGCCACCGGCCACCGCCAAGTAGCAGTCAAAGCGGGAGAGGGGCAGGGCCATGTGCTTCTCCAACACCGCCAGGATCTGGTGCAGCCGGTTGGTGCCAATGCCCGTGGCGGTGCGCCGCGGGCTGGCATAGCTGGTGGGGCTCACCAGCGCCTGCAGCTCCACCACCAGGGGCCGCGTGCCCTCACAGGCCACGATGGTGCCGCTGCCGCTGCTGGGCTCCTCACCGCCCAGGAAGAGCTCGCTGGGGTTGCTCACCTCCGCCAGGCCCCGGTCCCGCATCTCGAACACCCCCAGCTCATGGGTGGCGCCGAAGCGGTTCTTCACCGCCCGCAGCAGGCGGTGGCTGGCAAAGCGATCGCCCTCGAAGGTGAGCACCGCGTCCACCAGGTGCTCCAGCACCTTCGGGCCAGCCAGCATCCCCTCCTTGGTGACATGGCCCACCAGCACCAGGGCGGTGTGCTGGCGCTTGGCGATGCGGGCCAGGGCGGCGGCGCATTCCCGCACCTGGGCCACCGACCCCGGGGCGCTGCCCAGCTCGGCGTCGTGCAGGGCCTGGATGCTGTCGATCACCGCCACCTGGGGCCGCAGCGATTCCAGCTCCTGCAGCACCAGCTCCAGATCGGTCTCGGCCAGCAACTGCAGGTCGGCGGCGGCCGGCGGGGCCCCAGCAGTCTCTGCCTCGGCCTCGGCGGCACCGGGGGCCTCGGCGGCACCGGGAACCTGCTGCGCCAGTCGGCGCCAGCGCAGCTTCACCTGCTGGGCCGACTCCTCCGCACTGACGTAGAGCACCGAGACCCGCTCGGCCATGGCGCGGGCGCTCTGCAGCAGCAGCGTGCTCTTGCCGATGCCCGGATCGCCGCCGAGCAGCACCAGCGAACCGGGCACCAGGCCCCCGCCGAGCACCCGGTCGAACTCCGCGTAGCCACTGGCCAGACGCTGCAGCGGTCGCTCCCCCACTGCCGCGATCGGCTCCGAGCGGCGGGCTCGCCCTGGCGCGGCCGCTTCGGAGGGATCCGCCACGGGCCGGCGGCGGCGCCCGTCGCTGGCCGCCGCCGTCTGTTCCACCAACGTGTTCCAGCCACCGCAGCCGGCGCAGCGGCCGAAAAACTGACGGGTGCGGGCGCCGCAGCTCTGGCAGACGTAGGCAGTGGTGGGACGGGGCACGGGCTGGAGGATGCGGGATCTGGTGAGGGTTATGAAGAAAGGTGGCAGTCGATGAACGGCGGGGGCCTCTGGAACCTTCAGTGGAGCCGATGCGTGTATGTGCGTCCAGCGCCTGATGACGGCCTCAGTCCCTACCCAAACCCATCCAGCCGGACCCGGCGTCACCAAGGAAACCATCCTGGTGGTGGATGACGAGGCGAGCATCCGCCGGATCCTCGAGACCCGCCTGTCGATGATCGGCTACCAGGTGGTCACCGCCAGCGACGGCGAGGAGGCCCTGGAGGTCTTCCATCGCACCCACCCGGATCTGGTGGTGCTCGACGTGATGATGCCAAAGCTCGACGGCTACGGCGTCTGCCAAGAGCTGCGGCGGGAGTCGGATGTGCCGATCGTCATGCTCACCGCCCTCGGCGACGTGGCCGACCGCATCACCGGCCTGGAGCTGGGGGCGGACGACTACGTCGTGAAGCCTTTCAGCCCCAAGGAGCTGGAGGCCCGCATCCGCTGCGTGCTGCGGCGGGTGGAAAAGGAGCATGTGGCCGGCATCCCCAACTCCGGGGTGATCCAGGTCAACGACCTGCGCATCGACACCAACAAGCGCCAGGTCTACCGGAGCGATGAGCGGATCCGGCTGACCGGCATGGAGTTCAGCCTGCTGGAACTGCTGGTGAGCCGCTCCGGCGAACCCTTCAGCCGCGGCGAGATCCTCAAGGAGGTCTGGGGCTACACCCCCGAGCGTCATGTCGACACCCGCGTCGTTGATGTTCACATCTCCCGGCTGCGCTCCAAACTGGAGGATGATCCTGCCAATCCCGAGCTGATCCTCACGGCCCGGGGGACCGGTTATCTGTTCCAGCGCATCGTTGAACCCGTTGCCTCCGAAGGAGCCTGATTCCGCCGGCCGCCCCCGGCGTCGCGTCGTCAACCGCACCAAGCCGAGCCGGCCGATCCGACGCCTGGTCGTCTGGTATCGGCGCAACGCGGCGGTGACCAGCCTGGTGGGCACCGCCACCTCCACAGCCACCGGGGCCGCGTCGGTGGCCGGATCGGTCCTGCAGCCCCTGGTGTTCGACCCGCTCCGCCGCCTGCAACAGGGCCCGGGGGGACCGGGGGAGGCCGCACCGATCGATGACCGCCAGCGCCTCTGGGTGGCCGTCGACGGCATGGGGGGGGATCATGCACCCGGGCCAATCCTGGAGGGCTGCCTGCGGGCGGTGGAGCTCCTGCCGCTGCGGGTGCGCTTCGTCGGCGAACCGGAACGGCTGCGCCAGGCCGTGGCCGAAATGGGCTTGCAGGCGGAGCTGGATGAAGCCGTCAGCCGCGGTCTGATCCAGCTGGTGCCGAGCGGCCCCTCCGTCGGCATGGACGACGAGGCGACCGTGGTGCGCCGCAAGCGGGACGCCAGCATCAATCTGGCCATGGACCTGGTGAAACGGGGCGAGGCCATGGCCGTCTACTCGGCCGGCAACTCCGGCGCCGTGATGGCCTCGGCGATCTTCCGGCTCGGCCGCCTGAAGGGCATCGACCGTCCGGCGATCGGTGCCCTCTTCCCCACCCGGGATCCGGAGCAGCAGGTGTTGGTGCTCGATGTCGGCGCCAACATGGACTGCAAGCCGGAGTGGCTGCTGCAGTTCGCCCTGCTCGGCAGCATCTACAGCCGCGATGGGCTGCAAGTGCGCCA
>JBILEP010000202.1:0-4424 GCA_044352045.1 Cyanobium sp.
GGAGCGGGAGCTGCAGGCGGAGCGCATCCTGATCGCCGTGGGCGGCCGGCCCCAGCGCCCGGCCATCCCTGGCGCCGATCTGGGCTGGGTGAGCGACGACCTGTTCGAGCTGGAATCGCTGCCCGAGGCGATGGTGGTGGTGGGGGCGGGCTTCATCGCCTGCGAGTTCGCCGCCATCCTCAACGGCCTTGGGGTGAAGGTGTCCCAGTTGGTGCGGGGGGATCATCTGCTGCGCGGCTTCGATCGCGAGGCGGGCGAGGCGGTGCGCCAGGCCATGGAGGCCGACGGCATCGAGATTCGCTTCCATCAGTCCCCGGCGGCGATCAGCGGTGACTGCGGCCCCGGCGATCTGAGCGTCACCACCCGCTCCGGTGAGGCAATCGCCTGCGGTGGGGTGCTGCTGGCCACGGGCCGGCGTCCGTTTCTGGAGGGGCTCCACCTGGCCGCCGCCGGCGTGGTGGTGGAGGCTCAGCGCATTCCGGTGGATGCGGATCAGCGCACCAACGTGCCCAGCATCTACGCGGTGGGGGACGTGACCGACCGGGTCAACCTCACCCCCGTGGCGATTGATGAGGGCCGCGCTTTCGCCGACACGGTCTACGGCCAGCGGCCACGCCGGGTGGATCACGCCATGGTGCCCCGGGCGGTGTTCAGTCAGCCGGAGCTGGCCAGCGTCGGCCTGAGCGAGGAGGAGGCGGTGGAGCGGCTCGGGGCGGAGGGGGTGCGGGTGCACCGGGCACGCTTTCGGCCGATGAGCCAGGCGCTGCCGGGGCGGGATCCGAAGGTGCTGCTGAAGCTGGTGGTGGCCCGGGAAGGGGGCCGGGTGCTCGGGGCCCACATGGTGGGGGAGCACGCGGCGGAGATCATCCAGATGGCGGCGATCCCGATCGGCATGGGCGCCAGCAAGGCCGATTTCGATCGCACGATGGCGTTGCACCCCTCCGTGGCGGAGGAGTTCGTGACCATGCCGGATTGAAATCCATGGGTCTGCCTCACGATCCCGTCTTTCCCCTCGCCGCCGCAGCAGGCGGCGCTCCCCTGCTGTTCCGTCAGCTCTTCGATGCCGCCACCGGTACCTTCAGCTACCTGCTGGCGGATGTGCCCAGTCGCGCTGGGGTGCTGATCGATCCGGTGTTCGAGCAGCACGAGCGCGATCTCTCGCTGATCCGCGAGCTGGGCATCCATCTGCTGGCCTGCCTCGACACCCACGCCCACGCCGACCATGTCACCGGCAGCTGGCTGCTCCACGCCGCCACCGGTTGCGCCATCGGCCTGGCCGCGGCCGTGGGGGCCAAGCACGTGACCCTGCCCCTCTACGACGGCGACCAGGTGCCCTTCGGCGGGCGCCACCTGGAGGTGCGCAGCACCCCGGGGCACACCAATGGCTGCCTCACCTATGTGCTCGACGACCGCTCGCTGGCCTTCACCGGCGACGCCCTGCTGGTGCGTGGCTGCGGCCGTTGTGATTTCCAGCAGGGGGACGCCCATGCCCTGTGGGCCTCGATCACCGGCCGGATCCTCAGCCTGCCCGAGGCCTGTCTGCTCTATCCCGGTCACGACTACGGCGGCCGGGGCGCCACCTCCGTCGCCGAGGAGACGGCTTACAACGCCCGCCTCGGCGGAGCCGCCACCGAGCGGGATTTCGTGGGCCACATGCAGAACATGAAGCTGCCGCACCCGGGCCGGATCGCGGTCGCCCTGCCGGCGAACCTGCGCTCCGGCCGGCCCCTGGAGGAACCCCGATCAGCCGATTGGGCGCCGCTGCAGCACAGCTACGCCGGCCTGCCGGAGCTGCCCTGCGCCTGGGTGGCCGAACACCGCGCCGGTCTCACCCTGCTGGATGTGCGTTCCCCCGAGGAATTCGCCGGGCCGGACGGTCATGTGGCCGGCAGCCTGCTGATCCCGCTGCCCGAGCTGGAGGCCCGCGCCGGGGAGATCCCGCCCGACAGACCGGTGGTTGTGCTCTGCCATTCCGGCAGCCGCTCGGCCCTGGCCACCCAGCAACTGCTGCGGGCCGGTCGCCAGGAGGTGGCCAACCTGCAGGGCGGCCTGAGCCGCTGGGCGAGCGACGGCTATCCCCTCGAGGGTCGCCAGAGCGGCTGAGGTGTCGGGCTCGATCAGGAAGTCGGACGTGGGGTTGTCGCCCCGGCGGAGAGCGAAGCCCTCCTCAATCTGCTCATCATCCAAGACGCTCTGGTCCGACTGGTCCACACGGCCGCAGAGGATGAAGCCGGCGCAGGTGCCGCTGTTGAGGTGATCGCGAAGGAAGACGTCGGAGACCCAGATCTCTCTCACCTAGCCCAGAGACTTTGGCGCTGGGTGTAACGAGCAGCAGCTCGTTCGGCGGCTGCTCACGCAAGCCCCCAGTGATCGCGGATGGCCGGGTGGCTGATCTCCCAGGCGTGGTCGCCGGCGAGCACGGGCCCGTGACGCTCTCCGGGCGACCCGCCGAGCTCCTCAAGGCGGCGGCGCAGGAGATCGCGGCAGGCCTGGCCCTCCACCACCATGGCCTGCACCTTGGCCTCGCCGCCGAGGGTGGTGAGCATCGAGGGCTGGGCCAGGGCGAGGCTGAGGGTCTCGAGGTGCTGCTCCAGCCAGGCCCACTCGTAGTGGAGCATCGCCGCGCTGCAGGTGGGCAGATGGCGTTCGTAGTCGGCCAGAAGGGCGGCCGTGGCCGAGGAGCTGGAAGCGGATCCGACGCCGCGGGCGCCGAGGCGCTGCATGATCTCGCGCAGATGGCTCATCGGCTCCGCCGCCGCTCTCCTGGCCAACAGGTCATACGACGGCGAGGCCGCGTTCGTTGAACACCCCCTCAAACAGCACCGAGCTGAGGTAGCGCTCACCGGAATCGGGCAGAACCACCACGATCGTCTTGCCAGCAAAGGCCGGTTCCCGGGCGATGCGCAGGGCGGCGGTGGCGGCGGCGCCACAGGAGATGCCGGCCAGGATTCCCTCCTCCCGCATCAGGCGACGGGCCATCGCCACCGCCTCCTCGTCGCTCACCTGCTCCACCCGATCCACCAGGGAGAGATCGAGATTGCCGGGCACGAAACCGGCGCCGATACCTTGGATTTTGTGTGGCCCTGGCTGCACCTCATCACCGGCGACCGTCTGGGAGATCACGGGACTGTTGACCGGCTCGACGGCCACCGACACCAGCGGCTTGCCGAGGGTGGTCTTGATGTAGCGGCTGACGCCGGTGATCGTGCCGCCCGTGCCCACACCCGCCACCAGCACGTCGACGTTGCCCTGGCTGTCCTCCCAGATCTCCGGGCCGGTGGTGTCGTGATGGATCTGGGGATTGGCGGGGTTGGCGAATTGCTGCAACAGCACGTAGCGATCCGGATCGGAGTCCGCCAGCTCCTTGGCGGCTTGGATGGCCCCCTTCATGCCCAGGCGACCCTCCGTCAGCACCAGGTTGGCCCCATAGGCGGTGAGCAGCTTGCGGCGCTCCAGGCTCATCGTCTCCGGCATCGTGAGCGTGACGGGGATGCCACGGGCGGCGGCCACGAAGGCCAGGGCGATGCCGGTGTTGCCGCTGGTGGGCTCGACGATCTCCTTGCCGGGGCCGAGCAGACCATCCTTCTCCGCCTGCCAGATCATGGCGGCGCCGATGCGGCACTTCACCGAGTAAGCGGGGTTGCGGCCCTCGATCTTGGCCAGCACTCTGGCGCCGCAGCCCTCGGTGACGCGATTCAGCTGCACGAGTGGGGTTTTGCCGATGCTGAGGCTGTTGTCGGCGTAGATGGGGCTCACGGTGGGGCAGGTGGGGGTGGAAACGGTCAAACCCTAGGCAGCGCAGGGGGCTTTGGGTTCTGGGGCGGGGCGGCGGCCGCCGGTGTTCGGCATCCGTCATCCCCGCTTTGAGCATGGCTCGACCTCAGGGGTTGTCAAGCAAGCGGCACACCTGGCGGTTCGGCCGCTCCTCCCTAAAATCGCTTTGCGCGTGCTGCGACCGGACTGGTGAACGGATCGATCGCCGCCATGCCTCTGGCCACAGGAGTGCCCCTGGTGGCGCTCTCGATCGCGGTGCTCACCGTGTGCCTTGATCGCGGTCGCTGGTGGCTGCAGTGGTGGCGCGGCCGTGCCGGGCGCACCCAGCGCTGGCAGCGACTGCGCCGGGAGGCGGGAGCCTGCGCCCGGCAGCGGCAGCAGTGGAACCGGGAGATGCGCTTCGGCGAGCCGTTTCTGGAGGCGGCGATCGTGCTCAGCCCCCTGCTCGGCCTCACCGGCACCGTGCTGGCCCTGATGGGGGTGCTCGCCAGCCTCGGACCCGATCTCACCCTGCCCGCAGGTGCCTCCCTGCAGGGCTACGGCCAGGTGCTGATGAGCACCCTGGTGGGTCTGGTGGTGGCCCTGATCGCCAGCGCCACCCTGCTCACCAACCGGGGCCTGCGCTCCTGGCAGCTGGAGCGCTATGAGCG
>JBILEP010000203.1:0-4392 GCA_044352045.1 Cyanobium sp.
GCAACAGCAGGCAGCGGCCAATAGCAAGGAGCAGTTCTCCAATTCACCGGATCTGAACAAAGTACTGCTGGACGCGATCATCGGCGCTCTCGATGCTCATCAACTGATGAGCAGCCAGGCTCTCAACTCTCCAGAGGTGCGTGAGGGCATCATCGACATCCTGCTTAATCACACGAACCTCTACGAAGATCTGCGTGATCAGGGCCAACAGGAGGGGCCCTGATCCCCTCGCCCTGGCGGCACGGCATGGGCTCATCGCGCCGCCGATCGAGCATTGGGGTTCCCGAAGGTCATCGGCGCCCGTTGCATGGCGTCGGTTTCGGCCTCCTTGATGGCCGATTCATGGGCCTGGCCCATGCCCCGATCCAGCCACCGCCGGAGACGCTCCGCCGGCCCTGATCAGAATGGGGCCCATGGAACTCCATGCCGACCTCTGCCAGCGCGCTGTGCTGGACACCCATGCCCTGGCCTGGCAGCCCTCGCCGATGGCCGGCGTGGAGCGGCGCCTGCTCGATCGCCGCGGCGGCGAGGTGGCCAGGGCCACCTCAATCGTGCGCTATGCCCCGGGCAGCCGCTTCGCGCGGCACCGCCACGGTGGCGGAGAGGAGATCCTGGTGCTGGAGGGCACCTTCTCCGATGAGCAGGGCGACTATCCAGCCGGCACCTACCTGCGCAATCCCGTCGGCTCCGATCACGCGCCCTTCAGTGCGCAGGGCTGCACGCTGCTGGTGAAGCTGCAACAGATGCATCCGTCCGACAGCCAGCGGCAGGTGGTGGACACCCGCAGTGCCACCTGGTTGCCGGGATTGGTGCGGGGATTGGAGGTGCTGCCGCTGCACGCCTATGGCTCGGAACACGTGGCCCTGGTGCGCTGGGCACCGGGCACGGTGTTTCAGCCCCACGGCCATCCCGGCGGTGAGGAGATCCTGGTGCTTGATGGCGTGTTCCAGGATGAGCATGGCCGCTATCCCAACGGCAGCTGGCTGCGCAATCCGCCCGGCAGCGTGCACCGACCCTGGAGCGAGGCCGGTTGCACAATCTGGGTGAAGACAGGCCACCTCCCCAGCACCCAGGGACCCGATGGATCCGAGGCGTGAGGCGCAGCTGCCGCGAGGGCTACAGTTTTGTCGTGGCCTGTGCTCCTACCGGCCTGGAACTATCGCTCTGGAGCTCTGCGATGCCTCGCCGTCTCTGCCTTCCCCTGCTTCTGCTCATGGCCTTGGGCGCCACTCCCGCCACCGCCAAGGTGCTGGCGGAAGGCAAGCCCGCCAAGGGCTTTTATTGGCAGAAGATGGAGCAGAAGGGAGGCAAGATTGTCTATCAGTGCCGAGCCTCCGGCGATTCGAAGTTCCAGAAGAGCGAGCGCTGCACATCCGCCGGTGCCGTGAAACCGAAGTGAGTCGTGCGGAGGGCCCTGCGGGTGATCGCTAGCAACCGCTACGGCTGCTTCATGGCTGAGATCCTGCGCGGCGGCCAAGCCTTGGCCTACCGCCAGTCCATCAGCCAGTGCGAAGCCACCGCCACCCTGGGATTTTCGCCATCGCCGCCGGGGCTATCGGCCCGCAGCACTCCAAAGCCGAAGTCCCGCGTGGGATCGCCTCCCTGGTGGTCGCCGCTACCGCTGCAGGGAGATCGGCTCCTACGCCCAAGCCCAAGCTCTGCTGCGGCAGGGGCACACCTACCTGGAGGGCAATGGAGATGAGATTGCGCCGGCGCCCACCAGTGCGCGGGAGGATATTGACTTTCGCGAAGGGAAGGGCATTCAACATCGCCACGCATATAATCACCAAGACCCCATTCACCAACAACACCGGCTGGACTCTCAAACCAGGTCAAAGCATTCGCCCCCCCCAAGAAGCACCTCCCAGATACTCATGACCTGGCCAAACATCGATGATCCAATCATGCTTACACTCCCTGCACTCTCAAGCCAACAACTGGATTACACCCCATCGAACAATTGGCATGCCAATAATTGCGAATTCTACATTGATGCCATCACGGGCCAGATTTACTCCCACGGAAGCGCATATCGGCACAGCCTAGATTTTTCCATATGGATCGACCTGGAGTCATTGGTCTACAAGCAACACGGTGAAGTGCTCGCTGTCGCGATCTGCTTCTTTGAGCAAGAGAGGCCCGTCGTCACCCTGGGGATTGACAACAAGATACATGTTGTGATCTCAGAGAGCCTCGCGTATCCACCAGGAGGATCCTCTTCGCTTACGGCTGGCTTTGCGTTCTTTCTGGACATCCGCCGTTCATCAGGTCTAATTGAGCGTCTCTGGCTGACGAATGGCGCCAAAAGCTTTGATATCGAGTCCGACCTGACACAATTCAGGTCCATTGAAAGCAGCCACGGAGTTCACACCAATTACACAGTACTCGAAACCTCGCCATTATTTCACCAGAAAAAAGCGTGTCCTCGCCAGGAAGCGCACCACTCGCGAGCAATTTCTGGTTCAGAGTGATCCAATGCGTCGCGGAAGGCTGGGGTCTTGGAGACGGTGAAAGCGCACCTCAAGGAACAAGCCATATCGATGCAACAGTGCGCGACCGTTGATGCCAACTGAATCACGTCCCGAGCTCCACCTTGATGCGGGCGAAGCCCAACTGTGCCAGAGGCACTAGAACAAGAAGAGGAACCAGTGGTATCACCGCTGTGCCCAAGGCTTCGCCTACGGGATGAAAGTCCACATCAGCGTGGACAAGGACGATGACCTCGTCCACTCGCTCGATGTCACTTGACAACAGCTGGGGATTTGATCCCTGAGCTGGCCCGCCACGGCAGCCACCCGCGCCTATTCACCACCCAGGAGGGGGACATCCCGCTGGCGATCCCCAAACTCCGCGTCGGCAGCTGCTTCCGACAATCCTCGAACCGATGCGGCGAATCGTCCAGGCCCTGGCTGCAGAGATCATGGAGGCCAAGCGAGGTTATCCGGTTCAGGTGGTCAAGCGCCAGTTGATCTTTTTGGGGATCCATTCCCAAAACATCCTTGGTCGGCAGCCTAACCAAACACCTCTGAGCCGTTCCTCCGCCATCATGGTTCTTCAGCGGTGTCCTGAGCCCCCATAACACCTGCCATTTGAGCAGCCTACCGGGCTGATCCCCTGACGCGGCTGAGACCCTCACCCAGCCCTGCCCTCACCAACCACCACCGCGGCGACGGCTGCGGCGATACTCCCAGGGGCGGGTGATGCCGCCCTCCAGCTGCCACACGCCGTCGTGATGGCGGCTGGCGCGGGTTTCGGCCTCCAGATACTCGCCGGCGTCGCAGCCGCTGAGGTAGCGGCGGAAGGCAAAGGCCTGGCCGTCTTCCACCATCACCAGATTGATGTTGATGTCGCTGATCAGCTCGGCCACGGTGCGGCCGTAGCGGTCGATGGTGTGGGGGTGGATGGTCACCTCCCGCCCGCGCGGGAGCCGCTGCAGCAGGTAGGCCCGCGACTGCTGGCCCCAGGGGCTCTGGGCCGTTTCCGGAGCATCGATGCAGGCCAGGCGGATGGTGATCGGCCGCCCGCCGGCACTCACCTTGAGGGTGTCGCCATCGCCGATCGAGAGCACGATGGCCCGGAAACCCTCGGGCGGGGTCGCAGCCGCCGCTGGCTGGCCGCGGACGGGGAGGCTCGCCGCCATCACCAGGGGGATCAGCAGGGCTGGGCGCAGCGGCAGGGGCATTCGCGGTGGCACTCAGCCGGGAAGCAGCTCCTGGCCCGGCGCCACCAGGGGGCGGCGGTGGGGCAGGTTGCCGAAGTGCTCCCGGGCGATCGCCAGCAGCTGGGCGTCGCTCAGGCCGCTGTCATCGAGGGTTTCGATGCCGACGATGCGCTCCAGCAGGTCGCGGCGATGGTTCTGGAGGTGGTGGAGCAGCACCTGGCGCATGTCGCTCTCGCCGGTGCCGTGGCCGAGCAGCAGCACGGCGTCGGCGTCGGCCATGGCGGCGGTGATCCGCGCCAGGTAATCGGCGTCCATCGGCGCCCGCTGGCCGGCCAGGTCGCGGTCGTGGCGATGGCTGAGGTTCTGCTCCGTGCCCCAGATCCCATGGGGCCGCAGCACCGCATGCTCCACCGCCTCCCCCTCCAGCCGGAAGACATCGGTGTGGTGGTGGTTGAGATGGAGCACCAGGCGATGGCTCTGGTCGCCGCGGGGCGAAACGGGATCGGGCTCGGGATGGGCGGGGCTGACGCCGGCCTCCTCCAGGAAGCGCCGCACCCGCATCACCGACTCGGCATCGAGATCGGGCTGGCGGACCGCGCAGCCCATCCGGATCCAGGTTTCGGCGCCGTTGGGCATCTGGATGCGCAGGCGCCGCTCATCGAGGGGCGTGACCTCGGCCCCGAGGCTGCGGAACAGCGCCTCCACCTTGGCGCCGCGCACACCGTGGTGCA
>JBILEP010000351.1:0-2701 GCA_044352045.1 Cyanobium sp.
AAGATCAGAAACGACCAGTTGCCCGGCAGCACCAGCGTGGCCATCAGCAACAGACACACCACCAGCAGGTGGCGGTAGAAGCGATGGCGACGCCGCTCCAGGGCCTGCTCCTCACCGCCGCGCTCGAGCGGCCGGAACCGGAGGCGCGGGATGCGGCTCGCCATGCGGACCAGAGACAGACCCCAGGCTAGGGAGGGTTTCCAGCCCCGCCAGAGGCTGCGGGCCGAAGGCGACTGGCTCGACCAGCCGAGGCGCAAGCTGCAGAACGTCTGAAGCTCTTGGGGCGGGGCCAGGGGATCTGCCTAGGCTGAAACACCCCCCTGCGGGCGTGATGGCTGCCGAACGCTTCTTTCTCGAACTCGATCCCCCGCCATCCCTGCCCCAGCAAGCTCCCCACGTGGTGATCGTGGGCGGGGGATTCGCCGGCCTCAAGGCCGCCCACGCCCTCGCCGGCAGCCCCGTGCGGGTCACCCTGATCGACCGCCGCAACTTCCATCTCTTCCAGCCCCTCCTCTATCAAGTGGCTACGGGGCTGGTGTCCGAGAGCGACGTGGCCTCGCCGCTGCGCCAGCTGGTGGGCCAGGCGCCGAACGTGCAGGTGCTGATGGGGGAGGTGGTGGACCTCGACCCCGAGGCGCGGGAGGTGGTCTTCAACGACCGCCGCTACCGCTACGACCAGCTGATCGTGGCGACGGGGGCCACCAGCAGCTTCTTCGGCCACGACGCCTGGGGCGAGCGGTCGATCCCGATGAAACGACTCGCCGATGCGACAAGGATCCAGCACCAGGTGCTCTCGGCCCTGGAGGAGGCGGAGCAGACCCCCGATGCCGCCCGTCGCGAGCTGCTGCAATCGGTGGTGGTGATCGGCGGCGGACCCACCGGCTGCGAGCTGGCCGCCTCCCTGATCGACCTGCTGCGCCACACCCTGGCCCGCGACTTCAAACAGCTCGATCCCCAGCGCTGTCGCGTCACCCTGGTGGACCCGGGCGATCGGGTCCTGCGGGCCATGGATCCCGAACTCTCCCGCGCCGCCGGCGAGCACCTGCGCAGGAGTGGCGTCGAACTGCTGCTGGGGGGCCGGGTGAAGGAGATCGAAGCGAACCGGGTGGTGCTCACCGTGGGCGAGGAGGAACGCAGCCTGGAAGCCGGCACCATCTGCTGGACCGCCGGGGTGGCCCCTTCCCCCCTCGGCCGGCTGCTGGCGGAGCGCTGCGGCTGCCCGCTCGACAAGGGCGGCCGAGTGATCGTGGAGCCCGATTTCTCGCTGCCGGGCCATCCGGAAATCCGGGTGGTGGGGGATCTGTGCAGCTACAGCCACACCGCCGATGGCAAGCCCCTGCCGGGCATGGCCGGGCCGGCGGTGCAGATGGGCACCTGGGTGGCCCGCGACATCCTGGCGGCCAGCGAGGGCCATCAGCGCCGCCCCTTCCGCTTCGTCGACTTCGGCAGCATGGCCGTGATCGGCCCCCTGTTCGCCGTCGCCGACCTGCGCGGCCTGAAGGTGAGCGGCGCCGCCGGCTGGCTGCTGTGGGGACTGGCGCACCTGGCCTTCATGCCGGCCCGGGAAAACCGCCTCACCCTGCTCACCAAGTGGCTGTGGATGATCGTGGTGCGCCAGCGCTCGGCGCTGGTGATCAACGAGCCGGCGGCTTGAGCGGGAGCGCCGGCAGCAGCAGCTCCCGCAGGGCGTGATACAGGGGCACCGGCAGCAGCAGCCGGCTCACGTAGGCGGCGAGCACCGCGGCCACCAGCAGACCGGGCAGGAGCTGCTGATCAGCCGCCAGGCGCAGGCTGAAGAGCACGGTGACCACCGGCAGCTGGGTGGCGCCCGCCAGGCCCGCCGCCATCCCCAGGGCCGTGCCCAGCGCTCCGAGCCCCGCCAACCCGGCCAGGCTGTGGCCCAGCAGCGCCCCGAAGGCCAGAGCCGGATCCAGAAAGCCGCCGGGAATGCCCACCCCCAGAGCCAGCACCGGCGCCAACAGCCGCAGCAGCAGGATGCCAAGCTCCGCCAGTGGCGCTGGAACGGGCCTCCCCCCGACGGCGCCGGCCTGGATCCACTGGCTCATCAGCCGTTCGCCATCGCCGGCGCTCTGGCCGCCGCTGAGCAGGGCGAAGGCGCCCAGCAGGCCGCCCACCAGCAGGCCGAGGGCCACCGGGCGGGTGTGCAGCAGCGGCCGGCAGCGGCGGCTGAAGGCCAGCAGCAGCCGCCCGAACACCGCCCCCAGCAGTCCCCCCAGCGCCCCGATCGGCACGGCCCAGAGCAGTTGCGCCAGCTCGGGCACCGCGGCGCTGAGGCGCCCGAGGGCAAACAGCGGCTGGCCGGTGAGGCCGCTGAACGCCGCCGCCACCGCGCAGGCCACCAGGGCCGGCCAGAGCAGGCCGGCGGTGAAGCGACCGCCGAACTCCTCCAGCACGAACACCACCCCCACCAGCGGGGTGTTGAAGCCCCCGGCCAGGCCCGCCCCGGCGGCCACGGCCAGCCCATCCCGGGGTGTGAGGCGGGGCAGCAGGGCCGGAAAGCGGCGGCGCAGGGCGGCGCCCACCGCCGCCCCCACCTGCACGAGCGGTCCCTCCCGACCGAGCGGCAGGAGCGCCAGGCTGGCCGCGCTCCAGAGCCCGAAGCGCTGCAGGGTGGCGGTGGGGCCGAGCAGGCGATCCGCCTGGGCGGGATCCTCCAGGCAGACCATCGTCTGGGGGATGC
>JBILEP010000018.1:0-14362 GCA_044352045.1 Cyanobium sp.
GCCGAGGAGAGCTTCCGCTGCGCCGACGACGACCTCTGGCTCACCCCCACCGCCGAGGTGCCCCTCACCTCCTTCCACCGCGATGAGGTGCTGGCGGCCGAGCAGCTGCCCCTGCGCTACGTGGCCCACACCCCCTGCTTCCGCCGCGAAGCGGGCTCCTACGGGCGCGACACCCGCGGCCTGATCCGCCTGCATCAGTTCAACAAAGTGGAGCTCTACTGGTTCTGTCGCCCCGAGGCGTCGGAGGCCGCCCACGAGCAGCTCACCCGCGACGCCGAAGCGGTTCTCGAGGCCCTGGAGCTGCCCTACCGCCGCATCGAGCTCTGCGGCGGCGACCTGGGCTTCTCCGCCGCCCGCACCTTCGATCTGGAGGTGTGGCTGCCCGGGGCCGGCGGCTACCGCGAGATCTCCAGCTGCAGCACCTGCGGCGACTTCCAGGCCCGGCGCTCCAACATCCGCTTCCGCCAGGAGAAGGGCACGGCCCTGGTGCACACCCTCAATGGCAGCGGCCTGGCGATCGGCCGCACCATGGCCGCCCTGCTTGAGAACGGCCAGCGCCCCGACGGAAGCGTGCGGCTGCCCGCCGCCCTGGTGCCCTACTTCGGCGCCGAGGCCCTGGTGGCCAGCTGAAGGGCGCTCTGCACCAGCGCGCCGCTCACCGCCGGCAGGGGCGCGTCCTCGCGCACCATGCCGAGATCCCGCTGCACCTCCTGCACGGCCGCCAGCGCCTCCTCCACGCCCCCCCCGGGGGCCAACAGCTCCTGCTGCTGGACGAGCGGGAAATAGCGCAGCAAGCGCTCCACCCGCCGCAGTCCGCTGACGCTCGTCTTCTGCAGCGCCGCCAGGGACGTCCCTGTCGCCTCCGGATCCCGCCGCGCCCAGGCATGGCTCCACTCCCAGGCAAGCAGCAGCCGCGCCAGGGCATCCCCGTGTTCCGCCAGGAAGCGGCGATCCACCACCAGCAGATCGAGGATCTGCCCCGGCAGCGCCCGGCTGTCGAAGGCGACCCTGGCGATGCCCAGCTGCAGCACCAGGTCACTGAACGGGGGATAGGTGGCGGCGGCGTCGATGCGGCCGTTGTTCAGGGCCGAAGCCAGATTCGCCGGCGCCATGGGCACCAGCCGCACGTCGGCGATGTCCAGTCCGATGCTCTCCAACGCCCGACTGGTGAGAAACGGGCCGAGGCCCGAAGGGGCCAGCCCCACCCGGCGCCCCCGCAGCTGGCCCAGATCGCTGATCGAACTGCGCACGATCAGCTGGTCGGCCCCCCGCGACTCATCGAGAACAAGCACGACCACCGGGCAGCGGTCGGGCCGACGGCTGCAGATGTCCACCGCCTCGACACTGGTGAGCGGCGCCACGCTCAGCTCGCCCCGCAGCCAGGCCCGCACGATTTGCTGGGGGTCGTCGTAGGGCACGATTCGCAGGCGCAGGGAAGCGGCACGGTCGAAGCCCCGCTGCTGAGCCAAGGGGAAGTAGGCGTAGCCGGCCCAGGGCGCGATTGGCAGGCTGAGGGTGGGGAATCCGTCGCGGCAGCCGGCCAGCAGCGGGAGCAACAACAAGGCGCCCAGCCAGGCCAGGGGCCGCGGGGCTGACGGAGACGGCTTCGGCCTGGGCATGTCCCTCCTCTGCAGCCGGCAGGCTAGGGATCGGGCCATTGCCGCCACAATGGACGCACTGTGAATGATGTCCCGGATGGGGGTGCTCACCGCGCTGGCGATCCTGGCCCTGTTGATCGTGGTCCATGAGGCCGGCCATTTCCTGGCGGCCACCGGTCAGGGGATCCGGGTGAGCGGCTTCTCGATCGGCTTCGGCCCCGCCCTGCTGCAGTGGCGGCGGCGGGGCGTCACCTATGCCCTGCGGGCGATCCCCCTGGGAGGCTTCGTCTCCTTTCCCGACGACGAGGAGGACAGCGGCGTGGCAGCGGACGATCCCGACCTGCTGCGCAACCGGCCCATCCGCCAGCGGGCGCTGGTGATCGCCGCCGGGGTGCTCGCCAACCTGCTGCTCGCCTACGCCGTCCTGCTCAGCCAGAGCGCGGTGCTGGGCATCCCCGATGGCTTCTCCGCACGCTCGGGGGTGCTGGTGAGCGGCATCCAGCCCGGCGAGGCGGCCGCCGTGGCCGGCCTGCAGGCCGGCGACCGGATCGTGGCCATCAACGGCCAGCCCCTCGGGGGCGGCCAGGGCGCGGTCAGTGGCCTGGTGGAGCGGATCCGCAGCGCACCGGGCCAGAGCCTGCGGCTGGAGGCCGAGCGGGGCGGTCGCTCGCTTGGCCTCGTGCTCACCCCCGCCAACCTTGACGGTCGCGGCCGCATCGGCGCCCAGCTGCAACCCGATGGCCTCGAGACCTTCCGCGCCCCCCGTGGCCCCCTGGAGCCCTTCCGCCAGGCCAACCACGACTTCGTCCTGCTGCTGCGGCGCACCGTGGCGGGCTTCGGCGCCCTGCTCACCCACTTCGGCGAAACCGCCTCCCAGGTGTCGGGTCCCGTGAAGATTGTGGAGATGGGCGCTTCCCTCGCCGAGCAAGGCGGCAGCGGCCTGTTCCTGTTCACCGCCCTGATCTCGATCAACCTGGCGGTGCTCAACGCCCTGCCGCTGCCGATGCTCGACGGCGGTCAGTTCTGCCTGCTGCTGCTCGAGGGGCTGCGGGGCAGGCCCCTGCCGGATCGCTTCCAGACCGCCTTCCTGCAGTCCGGCTTCGTGTTCCTGGTGGGCCTCAGCCTGGTGCTGATCGTCAAGGACACGAGCCAATTGCAGGCGGTGCAGCAGTGGCTGGGGCGCTGAACGGGAGGCGGCGGTCCGCCAGGTAGATTGGCAAGCTGTATCTCTTGCAGCAGCAGCGGCCGCATGGCGAAGAAGTCGATGATCGCGCGCGATGTGAAGCGCCGGAAGACCATGGAGCGCTTTGCCGCCCGGCGCGGGGCCCTGCTGGCCGCCTTCGAGGCCGCCGGCGATCCGATGGAGCGTCTGGAGATCCACCGCAAGATCCAGGGTCTGCCGCGGGACAGCGCCAGGGTGCGCATCCGCAACCGCTGCTGGGCCACCGGCAAACCCCGCGGCGTGTATCGCGACTTCGGCCTGTGCCGCAACCAGCTGCGCGAGCGGGGTCACAAGGGCGAGCTGCCCGGCCTGGTGAAGTCGAGCTGGTGATCCGGAGGCGGAGGTGTGAGGCCTGCCGCCGCACCACCCCCCGATCCGGGCCAAGCCGATCCGGCCCAACCCTCCTGGCACTGGCCCACCGCCTGGTGGCGGGCTGCCTACGCCCAGGGTTGGTTCCCCATGGCCGACCCCGACAGCGGCCGGATTGAGCTGTACCGCAGCCAGCGGCGCGCCCTGCTGCCCCTGGATGAGCGTTTCCATGCGCCCCGCTCCCTCGGCCGCGCCCAGCGGGCGGGCGGCTTCCAGCTCCGCCTGAACCGGGAGTTCAACGCGGTGCTGGCCGATTGCGCCAACCGTCCCAGCACCTGGATCAGCCCCGAACTGGGGCGCATCTACGAGCAACTCCACCGCGATGGCCTGGCCCACAGCGTCGAGCTGCACGACGGCGAGGGCCTCGCCGCCGGCATGCTCGGCCTGGCCATCGGCGCCTGCTGGATCGGCGAGTCGATGGCCCACCGCCGCCCCCAGGCGGGCAATCTGCTGCTGGTGGAGTTGGTGGCGGCCCTGCGCTCCGGCGGCTTCCGCCTGTTCGACGTCCAGCTCAGCAACCCCCATCTGCGGCGTTTCGGTTGCCTGGAGATCGAGGACGCCCTCTATGGCCGGCTGCTGGCCGAGGCCGTGGGCCGCAACGCATCCCTAAGACTTCAGGACGGTTGGCTGGTCAGCGAAGCCCGGGTGGCACAATGACTTGGACACAGAGCGGACATAACTGCCAGTGCAGGAAAAAGTTCAAGGAAAAACGCAGACGATCTCCTTCGATGGTCGGGAGATCCGGCTGACCAGCGGTCTCTTCGCTCCCCAGGCCGGTGGGGCTGTGATGGTCGAGTGTGGCGACACCTCGATCCTCGTCACCGCCACCCGTTCCAACCCCCGGGAGGGCATCGATTTCCTCCCCCTGATCTGCGACTACGAGGAGCGCCTCTACGCCGCCGGTCGCATCCCCGGCAGCTTCATGCGGCGCGAATCGCGGCCGCCGGAGCGGGCCACCCTGATCGCCCGCCTGATCGACCGGCCGATGCGGCCCCTGTTCCCGCTCTGGCTGCGGGACGACCTTCAGATCGTGGCCACCTGCATGTCGCTCGATGAGCGGGTGCCCCCCGACGTGCTGGCGGTGACCGGCGCCTCGATGGCCACCCTGCTGGCGAAGCTCCCCTTCTACGGGCCGATGGCGGCGGTGCGCGTCGGCCTGCTCGGCGATGACTTCGTGCTCAACCCCAGCTACCGGGAGATCGAGCGCAGCGACCTCGACCTGGTGGTGGCCGGCACCCCCGCCGGGGTGGTGATGGTGGAGGCCGGCGCCAACCAGCTGCCGGAGCAGGATGTGATCGAAGCGATCGACTTCGGCTACGAAGCGGTGGGCGAACTGCTCAAGGCCCAGCTGGCGCTGCTCGCCGAATTGGGCATCGAGCCGGTGGCCCCCGAGGAGAAGGTCGACGACCCCACCCTGCCGACCTGGCTGGAGAAGCAGGGCGGCGCCCCGATCGGCGAGGTGCTCGGCCAGTTCAGCCAGACCAAGCCCGAGCGCGACGCCCGCCTCGACGTGATCAAGGCGGAGCTCGGCGAGAAGATTGCCGCCCTCAAGGACAACGATCCGGTGAAGGTGGCCGTCGTGGCCAACCCCAAGGCCCTGGCGAACGCCTACAAGAGCCTCACCAAGAAGCTGATGCGTCAGCAGATTCTCAAGGACGGCAAGCGGGTGGACGGCCGGGCGCTCAACGAGGTGCGGCCGATCAGCGCCGCCGCCAGCGTGCTGCCCAAGCGCGTGCACGGCTCCGCCCTGTTCCAGCGCGGCCTCACCCAGGTGCTCTCCACCGCCACCCTCGGCACCCCGAGCGACGCCCAGGAGATGGACGACCTCAACCCGGCCAACGAAAAAACCTACCTGCACCACTACAACTTCCCCCCCTACTCGGTGGGCGAAACCCGGCCGATGCGCTCCCCCGGCCGGCGGGAGATCGGCCACGGCCTGCTGGCGGAGCGGGCGATCCTGCCGGTGCTGCCCAGCAAGGAATCCTTCCCCTATGTGCTGCGGGTGGTGAGCGAGGTCCTCAGCTCCAACGGCTCCACCTCCATGGGTTCGGTGTGCGGCAGCACCCTGGCGCTGATGGACGCCGGCGTGCCGATCAAGGCGCCGGTGAGCGGCGCCGCCATGGGCCTGATCAAGGAGGGCGACGAAGTGCGCATCCTCACCGACATCCAGGGCATCGAGGACTTCCTCGGCGACATGGACTTCAAGGTGGCTGGCACCGAGAAGGGCATCACCGCCCTGCAGATGGACATGAAGATCACCGGGCTGGCCATGCCCACGGTGGCCGAGGCGATCAACCAGGCCCGCCCCGCCCGGCTGCACATCCTCGAGAAGATGCTGGAGGCGATCGACAAACCCCGCGACATCCTCAGCCCTCACGCCCCGCGGCTGCTCAGCTTCCGCATCGATCCGGAGCTGATCGGCACCGTGATCGGCCCCGGTGGTCGCACGATCAAGGGCATCACCGAGCGCACCAACACCAAGATCGACATCGAGGACGGCGGCATCGTCACGATCGCCAGCCATGACGGCGCCGCCGCCGAGGAGGCCCAGCGCATCATCGAGGGCCTCACCCGGCGGGTGAGCGAAGGGGAAACCTTCAACGGCTCGGTCACACGGGTGATCCCGATCGGCGCCTTCGTGGAGATCCTGCCCGGCAAGGAGGGGATGATCCACATCTCCCAGCTCTCCGAGGCTCGAGTGGAAAAGGTGGAGGACGTGGTCAACGTTGGCGACCAGGTGACCGTGCGGGTGCGGGAGATCGACAACCGCGGCCGCATCAACCTCACCCTGCGGGGCGTGCCCCAGCAGGAGCCAGTGCCGGTCTGATCACAACAGGAAGCCGGGATCGATCTCGGCCATCGCCGCGCTGGCCCGCTCACACAGTTCGTCGTGGGCGGGTCCGTGGCTGGCGATCAGGCAGCCCGCCTGGCGCACATCACCGGTGTTGTATTGCAGGGGCCGACCGTCAGCATGGCTGAAGCGGCCGCCGGCGGCCCGCAGCAGCGCCTCAGGGGCCGCCATGTCCCAATCCTTGGGGGCACTGCGGCCGGAGAGGGAGATGTAGAGATCGCTCTCGCCCCGCAGGATCGTGGCCACCTTGCCGCCGACGCTGCCCATGGCGAGGGTCTCGGCGAGGGGCAGGGCCGCCAGGAGGCGCTCCAGCCGCCCATCCCGATGGCTGCGGCTGGCCACCAGCACCAGCTCCGCCAGCTGTCGCCGGGGGCTGAGGCAGGCTGCAAAGCGCTCGCCGGCCCGATTTTCCCGCCAGGCTTCACCAGCGTTTGTAGCGGCGTTGGTGGCGGGCGCCGGCACCCCGAACCACAGCTCCTCCTTCTCCGGCAGCAACACCACCCCCAGCACCGCCACCCGATCCCGCACCAACGCCAGGTGCACGGCGTATTCGCCCGTGCCCTGCAGGAAATCCTTGGTGCCATCGAGGGGATCGAGGATCCACAGCCATTCCGCCGCCAGCGGCTCCCCCGGCCGCACCTGCTCCTGGGCGGTCTCCTCGCTCAGCACGGTCCAGCCCACCTGGGGAAAGGCCTGGGCCAGGCCGTCGAGCAGCCAGCGATTCACCGCCAGATCCGCCGCCGAAACGGGGCCCTCGCCACCGTGATCCACCGAGAGGGCCGGCGGGAAGCCGTAGGGCGGCGTCTGGCCGCGGGCGTAGGCGCGCAGGATGTCGGCCGCCCCCCAGCTCAGGCGCCGCAGCTCCGTAAACAGCACGTCGACAGCGACGCCGGCGGGGAGGTCGAGGGAGACCGCCATCATGGGGGGAGGAAAGGAGCATTGTGCAGGAAGAAGGCTGCGAGCCCGCCGCGGGCACGCTGTATCTGGTGGGCACGCCGATCGGCAACGTGGACGACCTCTCGCCGCGGGCACGCCGCGTGCTGGCAGGGGTGGACCGGATCGCCTGCGAAGACACGCGCCATAGCGGCCTGCTGCTGCAGCGCCTCGGCATCCGCGCGTCGCTCCTGAGCTATCACCAGCACAACCAGAGCCAGCGCATCCCCCAGCTGCTGGAGGCCCTGGGGCGGGGGGAGTCGCTGGCGTTGATCAGCGACGCCGGCCTGCCGGGCATCTCCGATCCGGGCGAGCCACTGGTGGCGGCCGCCCAGGCCGCCGGGGCGCCGGTGATCTGCGTGCCCGGCCCCTGCGCCGTGACCACCGCCCTGGTGAGCAGCGGCCTGCCCAGCGGGCGCTTCTGCTTCGAGGGGTTCCTGAGCGCCAAGCCGGCCCAGCGCCGCCGCCGGCTGGCCGAACTGGCTGACGAGGAGCGCACCCTGGTGCTGTTCGAGTCGCCCCACCGGCTGGTGGCCCTGCTCCAGGATCTGCTGGCGGCGCTGGGGGATCGGCCGCTGCGGGTGGCGCGCGAACTCACCAAACGGCACGAACAGCAGGTGGGACCGACCGTGAGTGCCGCCCTGGAGCATTTCCGCACCCAGCCTCCCCAAGGGGAATGCACCCTGGTGCTCGGCGGCTGCCCACCAGCGGCTGAGCCAACGTGGGACGAGGCGGAGTTGCGCCGCCAGCTGCACGGACTGCTGGCGGAGGGCTTCAACGCCCGGGAGGCGGCCCGGGCGCTGGCCCTGCGCAGCGGCCACAGCCGGCGGGCCCTCTATGCGCTGCTGCATGCGGGAGAGGGGGACGGCGAGGGCGCGGCCGAAGGGGCAGACTGAGGCTCCCACCACCATTTCCGCGATGCTGCTGCGCTTGCGCCTGCTGCTCGGCAGCCTGGTGGGGGGCACCATGCTGCTGGTGGCGCTCTGCCTGGGCGCCCAGAACCTGGACGATCGGCGAGCCCTGCAGCTGGGGATCGGCCGGAGCGCACCCCTGCCCACCGGCTTCGTGGTGGGGGTGGCCCTGGCCCTGGGGGTGGCCTGTGGCGGAGCGGCGGCGGCACTGGCGCTGCCGGGGCGCGATCAGCTGCCCGAGAGGGAGTAGAGGGACCCTTCGATCAGCACCCGGCTGATCCCCTGGGCCACCAGGAAGCGGGAGGTGCGCTGGAACACCTGCGGATCGGGGATCTTAATCACCCGCTGGCTGCGGCCGCACTGGCGCTTGGCCTGGCGCGGGTTGAGGTAGACCACCAGCGCCTGAAGCTGCAGCTCCTCGGGGGCGAGGGCGCCGAGCTCAGGGAAATCGCTGAGGGGTCGGGCCTGCAGCTCCACGGTCTTGTCCACGAGCATGTAGGCGCTGGCGGGGAGGGTGGCGTCCGCCAACGGGCGCACCTCCACCGCGCTGGCGGCGGGGCCTCCCAAGCCAAGGCTGGCCGTGACGCCGATGGCGTCGTCGTCGTCCTCTTCGTCGTCGTCATCGTCGAGCAGGAGGTCGTCGTCAGCGTCGTCCTCCGGGTCGTCGTCGGCACTGAAATCGTCGGCATCATCAATCGCCAGAACCCCCAGCGGCGCCCCGACCTCATCAGCATCGGCATCCTCTGCATCAGCATCCTGCGGGGGGAGCGGCTCGGGGTCGACCGGTGCGGGCGCAACTGCCTCGGGGCCGGCAGGGGCGACCTCCTCGTCAAGAGGGGAGGCAGCCCCCTGGGGGGCGGGGTCGGCCGGCGGCGCCAGGGGCTGGGTCGGTGCTGACCTGCGGCCACCCTGCTGCTTGAGACGCTCGTATTCCTCCGGATCCAGGGCGGCCCGCACCACACGGATGACTGTGGCGCTGCTGCAGCCGTAGGCGCCGGCCAGCGCCTGACTGCCTTCGCCGGCGCGGAACCTCGCCACCAGCTCGGTTTTCTGGCTGTCGCTGAGCCGGGTGGCCGCCATGTAGGGCGCGAAGCACGGTTTATCACTGTAGGCGGCAGGTTCCACCTGCCCTCACCCGGTGGCGCTGCCACAATGGGGCGGGGCTCCCTTAGCTCAGCTGGATAGAGCAGCTGCCTTCTAAGCAGCCGGTCGCTGGTTCGAATCCAGCAGGGGGCGTGACCCAAAAACCCAGTCCCAGACAGGGATTAGGCAAGCCGTAGTAAGGGTTTTCGGGAGGGCCACAGCCGCCGCCCTGGGTCCGTTTGGACCCCGAAAACCCCGGAAAGTGCCAGGATTTCCCCCGCAAGTGAAAAGCAATGGCCGCCCCCCCCATGGCTGCGGAGCCTGAGCCGGGCTTTCAAGTCCCACCGGTTGGGGCGGACCGGCTGGTATCTGGAAGAGCACCGGGAGCGGCTGCGCGTGGTGAGCGCCGAACTGCCGCCGCGGCCGGGGGAGCCGATCGAAGGGGCGGGCGGGCGTGCCTTCACGCTGCAGACCCCACCGGGCCCGGCAACGTCGGCCGCGGCCCTGGCGGAAGCCTGCGCAGTGTTCGATGCCGTCATGGCGGGGCAGTGGAGCTGGCCCGACCCGGAGGCCACCCCAGCAGCAGGCGATCCGGGGCACCTTTCACCCGCTGCGCTGGAGCGGCTGACCCAGCGGCTGCAGGCCCAGCTGGTGGGGGAGCAGATGGGCGAGAGCACCTGGCAGCGCACCTGGCGGCCGTACCTGCAACGGCTGGCTGTGACGGCAGGCGAGCGCCGCTGGGCTGGGGACCTCGAGCTGCTGGGGGCGTATCTGCGGAACTGGGAACCAAACAGCAGAGCCCGGCAGATGGCTCACGACCGGGCCCGCCGGCTGTGGAAAGAAGCGGGCTGGCCGTGGCCAGAGGGGCTGGCATCGCTGCGGGGCAATGGGAAGGCGGCGGCCGATCCTCAGGGGGTGCGTGCCTATACAGATGAGGAGATCGAGCGGCTGCTGGAAGCGATCCAGCGCAGCAACCTCACCTCGGCGGATCTGGTGGCGTGGGATGCGCTGATCTGCTTCGGGCTGAGGCCAAAGGAACTGCAAGCGCTGGTGGCTGTAGTGAACCGGAGCAAGCGGAGCAGCAAGGGAAGCGGCGGAGCCCGAACGGTGCCGGCGGTGCCCCCGGCGGGCTGGCCTGCGGACTGCTGGGGGCTGCTAGCCTCGCGGCGGGAGCATGGCCTGCCGGCAGGGCTGCTGACGATGCGATCACCTGGGGAGCTGCTGTCCCACCAGCTGCGCCGCCTTCACCAGCCGGAGTGGCTGACGGCCTACGGGCTTCGCCATTCGTTCGCGCTACGGCTGGGGGTGGAACTAGGCCTGAGCGTGCGGGAAGGGGCCGAAATGATGGGCCATAGCCCGGCGGTGCACCTTGCGCAGTACGGAAGGCGGCTGGATCAGCCGGCGTTGCTGGCTCAGGTGACTGAGTTGACAGCCAAGCGGGAAGCCTGATGGCTTAAGTGGCCAAAGCCGAAGAGACCACACAAGAACATGCATACTGACTACTGCCCGTAGCGCTGAGAGCGAGGCACTACACCACCAATAGCGCAGCGAGGATGCACAATCCTTGCCGCAACGTTCTGCATACGGAGGTGCCCAACAAGCCGCACCAACGTCCTAAGATCCTGAAACAGAGGCTGTCCCATGAAGACTCGCATGAGAATCACGCGCACTTCGCCAGTGGAAGCGCTTGAACTCGGCTTTGCGCGACTGGCCGACCTCACGGGATCTCTCGTGACGTATTCCAACGTTGGTCATCCTGAGCAGCGCGACGCAATAGCTATTGCACGTGATTCAGCAGCTATTGCGTCTGACTGGAATCGTGTCGGCCATGCCATCCGTGCTGCTTCTCGAAAGGCAGATACACTTATCGCCCGCCGCTAAGCAGTCGTGGCAACCGAAGATGCAGAAGAAGTAGCTTCGGACGATCTTTCCGGTAACTCTGACCTTGTTGGGGCCACCGACCCATTGGCAGTGGAGCCAGATCTACTGGAACCAATTGGCAGGCCGGCCGAGTTACTGAGAAAATCATATTCAATGGCATGGAAAGGCCCGCTTCCCCCTCCAGAAATAATCAGACAATACAATGAAATAATACCTAACGGAGCCGACCGCATCATGAAGATGGCTGAGGCTGAGCAAAGCCACCGCCACACGGTCGATCAAAAAGTGGTGAATAGCCTATCTGACGAGAACACTCGAGGGCAATGGTTTGCATTTCTACTCGCAATATCTGTTCTAGGAATAGCGGCATACCTTTTCTCCATTGACAAGGATGGAGCTGCAGTGGCCTTGGTGACGGCCGATTTTCTTGTTATAGCGGGCTCGTTTATCGGCGTGCGCTTTTGGAAAAGCCGAGGCGAATCTGAGGAATCTGAAGACAAAGGCTAATTTCGCATTTTGCGCCGACGAAAGAACTAGAGCCTTGAGCTTGCACAGCTTCTCATAGATTGCCCATCTTGGGTATCGGCTTAGGGTTAAATTTGGTTCCGGAACGGATCAAGAAAACTCATCTGCTGCTGAGTTTAAGTGCCCCGGCTCAGCGATGCGTTCCAGCACATGCTGGCGGCGCTGGCGAAGGCAAGGGCTGCCGGCTGATTCATTTCCCCGGCGGGGACTACAATCCGAAAGAAAACGACAAGCGAGGGAAAAGCGGTCGTTTTTACCCCTTTTCAGGGGCCATAGGAGGCCATACGGTTAGCGCACGGGGCAAAGAGACTCCGCCAATCGTTGTTCTCGAACCATGGCTTTTCACTCACCATGGGTGAGGTGCAGGCCGCGTTGCGCGTGACGAAAACACGCTGACGCGACTTCGCGCCGCTGATGTATTGCGCCCCGGCGTGCATTTCACCGTCGCCAGGGTTGGCTTGTGCCGCCCGAATCTGCGCTGGGATCTGGACGCGGTGGAAGAAACCCTGGCCACGCGCGGCAAGGGGATTGCACGGCCGAAGGCGGAAGCCGGCCGCGCATGAAAAGGCCCCGCGCCAACGGGGCCCCGGAACCTATGAACTCACCCCATCCGATGAACCGAAACAGAACAATGGCCGCGGCATTGCATGAGCTGGCCGCCGCGGCCCGCCGCTTCGCTGAGCAGTGCGGCCCGACGAATCACGAAGATCTGTGGAGCCAGGCTGCACACTCCCTGGCGGACCTGCTGGGACTGGCCGCGGCGGAGATCGCCCCCGCCAATCAGAGCTCGCCCGAAGCGACGGAGGGGGAATCATGAACAATCCGACCGACTGGCGTGCCCTGCTGCCGCAGCTGCAGGGGCTGCCGTTGCTGCCGTGCAAACGGAAAACCCCGACGGATCCCGCCACAGGCGAGGCGGGAAGCGGCGCGGATGGCCTACGGCTGCCTTCACCCCCCAGCAGATCGCCGCCCTAGGGGAGCGGATCAGGGGATGCGGGACCCGGACGGGCCGCGCTGCCGGGGGGCTGCTGGCGTTCGATCTGGACGGGGCCGCTGCCGTCAGCTTCGTCCGGCAGCGGGGTTGCGATCCAGCCGCGGCGGAGACGTGACAGATCGTGCGAACAACGGACCCGGCCCGGCTGAAGGTGCTCTGGCGGGTGCCGGGGGAACGGTGGCAGGTGCTGGGGGATCTGCGGACTCAGCGGAAGCTGAAACCAGCCGTCAAGGATGCGAGCGGCGGGGTCATCGCCAAGGGCGAGGGGATCGAGCTGTATTTCGGGGCGGGGCAGATCCTCCTGCTGGCCCTTCACCCCGAGAGCGGTGGGCAGTGCCCGGTGTCAACTACGTAGGCGGGTCGCGTCAATTACGTGACCAAGCGCCGTGCGCGTTTGCGGCGGTAGCTCTCGCCATTGATCTGGATCAAGGTGCTGTGGTCCACCAGCCGATCCACTGCCGCCACCGTCATGGCGCTGGTGGAGAAGACGTTCTCCTACTCGCTGAACGGCTGGTTGCTGGTCACCAGCAGCGACCGACGCTCGTAGCGGTGCATCACCAGCTCGAACAGCACCGAGGTCTCAGCCTCGTCCTTGCGGACGTAGCCGATGTCGTCGATCACCAGCAGGGCAAAGCAATCGAGGCGGTAGAGGGCCTTGGCCAAGGAGTAGTCGGCCTTGGCCAGCTGCAGCTCCTGCACCAACGTGGTGGCCGAGAAGAATCGTGCCGAGCGATCCAGGCCGATCAGGCTGCGGCAGATGCCGGTTACCAGATGGGTCTTGCCAACGCCGCTGGGGGCGAATAACAGCAGATTCTCGGCCCGATCCAGCCAGCCGGTGTCGTGGGCGAGCTGCTTGAGCTGATGTCGGTCCAGATCGGGGATTGCACCCCAGCCGAGATCCGCCAGCGTTTTGGGGAGCGGCAGCTGGGCCTCATGCAACAGCCACCGCAGCCGCGCCTGGTGGCGTTGCTGGGTCAGTTTCTCCAAGCCAGCGGTGGGGCGCCGATGGTGGCGAACAATTCCCGCCCTGCTGGCCGCGGTGTTCAACCCTGCCGCCGCTCGACCGTCGGGCCGGCTGCGTCCCCTGGCGGTCTGGCAGGCCCCATCCGCTGCGACGACTGCCCCGGCGCTGCCGGGCTGGCCTGGTGGCCCCTCACAGGCTCCAGCGGCAGCATTGGGGAATCTTCCCGAGAACCGATGAAAGCCGCGCTCTGGGCCGTCCCTGCAGTTGCTGTTGTGGCTGTCGTTGCCGTGGTGGGCCTGTCTCGGCTGCCCCTGGAGCGGATCGGTGCGCCGCCCCC
This sequence comes from Cyanobium sp., assembly GCA_044352045.1. Taxonomy (GTDB): domain Bacteria; phylum Cyanobacteriota; class Cyanobacteriia; order PCC-6307; family Cyanobiaceae; genus Cyanobium. The sequence continues at coordinate 13,669 of JBILEP010000018.1, forward strand.
TAAACCAGAACTACAACTCACAGAATCCATACCCCCAGAACCTCCCTTTACACCTGGAGTTCCCGGCAGAAGCCCTGCTGAGGTTTGCCAGTCCACCAGTTCCGCGTGCCAGGCGTGGACCGAGTTGGCACGGAAGTGCGAGGACAACATGCGCCAGAGAGAAGCGGGATTTATGGGGGCTCTGCCTGCTCACTGCAGCGAGATGGAAACCTTGCGCGAACGGGTGACGGGGGTTTCTGATTCCAGCTCGCCAGGGGCCTATCAGTTCTGATTGGCGCCCCATCGGTCCGCGGTAGGCGACCTGTAGTTGCATCCGCTGCACCGTCTGGCATCGTCCGCGGACTCCGCAGACCCTGGCCATACCGCCGTCCGCACCGTCGCCGGACTCCGCTGATTCTGCGGACGCTGCCTCCCCTGCCGTTGTCGATGGCGTTCGCCTGGCAGAGCTGACCGCTTCCCTCCCCGTCAGTCGGGGCTCAGTCTTCATGCTGGTGAAGGCCTAGGGATCGTCACCGTGAAGGGGCCGGGACCCGAGGGGAAGGGCCGGGTCGCCTGGGTTAGTGCCGCCGATGCCGAGAGGCTCACCGGAGCGGCCGCCACAAAGGGGATGGACGGAGAGAGACACGGATCGTTTCACGCACATTTCACGCATAACAGGAGAGTCTCACCAGAGACCCTTGCAGCACAACAGATC
>JBILEP010000205.1:0-4332 GCA_044352045.1 Cyanobium sp.
TGCCTGGCATGATTCGTTGATTCTTCGATTCCTATGTGAGCGAGAAGCACGTTTATGGTCTGAAGTCAATCCTGGCAAGCAAATCCTTTTCTCGCAAGAGTGTTGACCGTAAAGAGTAGATATCAAGCCTGGTATCCACTCGTTGCGGAGCATGCCGGTGACCGACGGAGCTGGAGTTGCCACTCCCAGCAGATTCTCCAGTAAACCCGGCCTGTTATCACCTTCAGATTCCGTTCCAGCAGATACCTGGAGACAAGCAGCAACGCCAACAGAGTTGGTCGTACCAAGAGCGGAGATGTTGATGGCGCTAATTCTCAAACACTAAGATCCCAACTGGGCTCATTTCGGAAACATGAGCCCCCTCAAGACCCCAACAACGCCGTGCACTCCAGCCGCTCCTGGCTGGCATCGCGGCGTTGCAGGCGCACGGCGATCAGGCTGGCCAGGTATTCCGCGTCGTCGGCGACGCCGCAGAAGCGGCCGGAGCCCCAGGTGTGCAGCCAGGGCAGGCCCAGGAAGTAGAGGCCGGCGCTGGGGGTGACGCCGCGGTCGTGGGCGGGTTGGCCGCTGCCGTCGAAGACCGGCACATCGATCCAGCGGAAGTCGCTGCGGTAGCCGGTGCACCAGATCACGGCCGCCAGGGGCTGGTGCTGGAGGTTTAGGCCGGAGTCGGTGCCAGGGGATGGTTGCCAGCAGGGGGTGTAGGGCGGCTCGCTGGGGGCCTCAATTCCTTGGGCGCTGATCCAGGTGTCGATGCTGTGGCGGATGCGGCAGTACACCGCGTCGGCCTGGTCGAGGTTGGCGGCAAGGTCGTCGGCAAACTGGATCTGGCTGGCGCTGATGCTGGCGAGGCGGCCGTGCAGGTGCAAACCCTCCCGGGCGCGTTGACGCAGGTCGATTTCGCGGCCGCCGTCCCGGCCGGTGAGGTAGTGGTTGGTTTTGGCGCGCACCAATTTCGGGTCGGCATGGTCGCTGATCGGCATGGCGTAATAGCCCATGCGATCGAGCCAATCCACCACGTCGCGGCCCCGGTAGCGGCGTGGCGAGCGGGGCGCCGAACCCACGCTCAGGTGCACCTCACGGCCGGCGAGGAACAAATCCTCGGCGATCTGGGCGCCGGATTGGCCGCTGCCCACCACCAGCACCGGACCGGGCGGCAGCGCCTGGGGGTTGCGGTAGTCGCGGGCATCCAGTTGCAACAGCTCCGCGGGCAGCCTTGCCGCATCGGCCGGGCGGCGGGGCTGGTGGTAGCCGCCGGTGGCCACCACCACGTGCTCCGCCTCGATCTCGCCTTCGCTCGTGTCCAGGCGGTAACCACTGCCGCTGGCACGCAGCCGCTCCACACTCACCCCCTCCCGCACATCCGCCCCCACCTTGGCCGCGAAGTTCTGCAGGTAGACCACGATCTCGCGCTTGGCCATGAATCCCTCCGGGTCATCGCCCCGGTATGGGAACTCCGGCAGGCGGCACTGCCAGTTCGGCGTCACCAGGCAGAAGGAATCCCAGCGCTGCTGGTCCCAGGCGTAGCCGATGCGGTGTTTTTCCAGCACCAAGGGCCGCAGACCCCGCTGCTGCAGCGCCTGGGCCGCCGACAGACCGGCCTGGCCGGCGCCGATCACCACAACGGCTCGCCGCATGGAAGCAAAACCCACAATTTTGTCAACGCTCCCACGGCAGCTCGTGCGACTTCGTAGCGACGCACACCGACCGCCGGGTTTTGGTTGCCAGTCTCCAAACCCCCGGATTTTGGTTGCATCGGCGACACTTTTGCCGTCGGCCTGCGGGCATGGTTTGCGCGTCGCTCTCCTGCGCTCCGCCATGCCCGCCGTCAGCAAACCAGCCAATCAACCCGGGGATTTTCTCGTCGATTACGAAGAGAAGGTGTTCCCCGATGTGAAGGCGGAGCCTGGCGAGAAGGCCCTGATCACCTTCCACACCGTGGCCTTCGAAGGTTCCATCGGCCTCGTGAACTTGCTGCAGGCCAGCCGCCTGATCAACAAGGGATTCGAGACTTCGATCCTTCTGTATGGCCCCGGTGTCACCCTCGGCGTGCAGCGCGGCTTTCCCAAGCTCGGCGATGCCGCCTTCGACGGCCACCTCAACTTCAACGCCCGCCTGCAGAAGTTCATGGACCAGGGCGGCAAGGTGTACGCCTGCCGCTTCGCCCTGCAGGCTCTCTACGGCCACGGTGAAGGGGCCCTGATGCCCGGAATCACACCGATCAATCCCCTCGATGTGCTCGACATCGTGTTGCTGCACCGCAAGGAGGGCGCCTTCATCCTCGACACCTGGACTCTTTGAGTTCCAACCCGCCCCGACCTGCCATGGAGCCCATGATCAAGGTTGCCGCCGCCCAGGTGCGCCCCGTTCTCGGCAGCCTGCAGGGCTCCACTGAGCGGGTGCTGGCGGCCATGGCGGAGGCGGCCGGCCAGGGGGTGGAGCTGATCGTCTTCCCGGAGACATTTCTGCCCTATTACCCCTACTTCTCCTTCGTGGAGCCGGCGGTGCTGATGGGCCGCTCCCACCTCGCTCTCTATGAGCAGGCTGTCACGATTCCTGGGCCGGCGATCGAGGCGGTGGCGGCCGCTGCCCAGCAGCACGGGATGCATGTGCTGCTCGGGGTGAATGAGCGTGATGGCGGCAGCCTTTACAACACCCAGCTGTTGATCGATCCCGCCGGCCAGACCCTGCTGAAGCGGCGCAAGATCACCCCCACGTATCACGAGCGCATGGTGTGGGGCCAGGGCGATGGCGCCGGCCTCAAGGTGGTGCCCACCGCCCTTGGCCGCATCGGCGCGCTCGCCTGCTGGGAGCACTACAACCCCCTGGCCCGTTTCTCCCTGATGACCCAGGGGGAGGAGATCCACTGCGCCCAGTTCCCCGGCTCGCTGGTGGGGCCGATCTTCAGCGAGCAGACCGCCGTCACCCTGCGCCACCATGCCCTGGAGGCCGGCTGTTTTGTGATCAGTGCCACTGCCTGGCTCGATCCGGCCGATTACGCCGCCATCACCCCGGTCGTGTCTTTGCACAAGGCGTTTCAGGGGGGCTGCCACACGGCGGTGATCAGTCCGGAGGGGCGCTACCTGGCCGGGCCGCTGCCCGAGGGGGAAGGCCTGGCGATTGCCGAACTCGACCGCTCTTTGATCACCAAACGCAAGCGGATGATGGACAGCGTGGGCCATTACAGCCGGCCCGATCTGCTGGGGTTGCGGATCAACGCGGCGCCCGCCACCCAGGTGATGGCGATGGGGCCTGAGCTGGAGCTGCCTGCCATCCCGGACGCGGAGGCGAGCCATGTCTGAGCTTGGCCGGCTCGTCACCGAACTGCAGGTGCATGGCGTAGCGGAAGCCACCGTGGCCGGCAACCCCGGCCGCCGCGGCGGCGCTGGACCCTCCGACCACCGCGCCCTCACCATCGACGGCACCACCGTGATGGTGCCCGTTTACAACAGCGTCGCCCAGGATTCCCCCTATCGCCTGCAGATCGACGGCGGCGCCGTGGCCCTGGCCGATCGCCACGGCACGCTTCTCTCTGCCGTGCAGCCCACGGCCGAACCGGCGTTCTACGGCCTGCACACCGCCGAGGGCGTTCCTTATCGCGCCATCGCCCTGTTGCATGGTCGCGATGTGCTCGCCACCACCCTGCTGCAAACCTGCATCCGCTTCCGGGATCGCCGCGAGTCGTGCCAGTTCTGCGCCATCGAGCAATCCCTTCACGACGCGCGCACGATCGTGCGCAAAACCCCCGAGCAGGTGGCCGAAGTGGCCGAAGCCGCCGTGCGTCTCGACGGGGTGAAGCAGCTGGTGATGACCACCGGCACCCCCAACAGCGATGACCGCGGCGCCCGGATCATGGCCGACACCGCCCGGGCGGTGAAGCGCCGGGTTGCCCTGCCGATCCAGGGCCAGTGCGAACCGCCGGACGATCCGCTCTGGTATTCGCGCATGAAGGAAGCGGGGGTCGACAGCCTCGGCATGCACCTGGAGGTGGTGGAGCCGGAGGTGCGCCGCCGGATCCTGCCCGGCAAGTCGGAGTTGAGCCTGGAGCGCTACTACGAGGCGTTCGAGCAGGCGGTGGCGGTGTTTGGGCGCGGGCAGGTGACCACCTACCTGCTGGCGGGGCTGGGCGACAGCGCCGAGGCCCTGATCGCCTGTAGTGAGCGGCTGATCGCCCTGGGTGTGTATCCCTTTGTGGTGCCCTTTGTGCCGATCGCCGGCACCCCCCTGCAGCACCACCCCGCCCCCTCTACCGACTTCATGGTGGGCATCTACACCGCCGTGGCCGTGCGCCTGCGCGCCTCCGACCTGAGCGCCGAGGCCATGGCCGCCGGC
>JBILEP010000206.1:0-4304 GCA_044352045.1 Cyanobium sp.
AACCTGCTCTACGAGGTGCCCTGGCTGCGGCGGCGCCTGTTCCTGGCCGACGTGCGCAAGATCGTCCCCGGGCTGCGGCTGGACGACCTGCGCTTCGCGGAGGGGTTCGGCGGGGTGCGCCCCCAGCTGATCGACAAACGCAACCGTCGCCTGATGCTCGGTGAGGTGAGCATCCCGGCCGTCGACGGCCTCACCTTTCATGTCACCCCCTCCCCCGGCGGCACCTGCTGTCTCGGCCTGGCCGAAGCGGATGGGGCCGCCATCAGCGCCCGCCTCGGCTGCCGTTTCGACCAAGAACGGCTGGAGCGGGACCTGCATGAGCCGACTTCGGCCCAGGCCCCCTCCCTGGCCTAGGGCTCCGCGCCGCCGCGGAACAGGTGGTGATGGCTGGCGGAATACAGACGGGAGCGGGCACCGCCGGGGGGAGCCAGGGCCGGGCTGACCACGTACAGGGTGGTGCGGATCAGCTCCTTCTCCCGGCTGATGCGGGCCATATCGCGGAGCGGCACCACGGCCAGCCACTGGTCGGGCCAGCTCACCCGGTAGCCGATCGCCACAGGGGTGTCCTCGGGGTAGTGGCGCAGCAGTTCCTCCTGCACCTCCTCCACATGGCGGGCGCTGAGATACAGGCAGAGGGAGGCGCGCAGGGATGCCAGCCGGGCGAGCGATTCGCGCTCCGGTGTGCCGGTGCGCCCACCCGCCCGGCTGAGGACGATGGTCTGCACCAGCCCGGGGATCGTGAGCTCGGCGCCCAGGGCCGCGGCCGTGGCCTGATAGGCGCTCAGGCCGGGGATCACCTCCACCTCCAGACCCGCTTCGGCCAGGCGGCAGATCTGCTCATGCAGCGCCCCGTAAAGGCAGGGATCGCCATCGTGAAGACGCACCACCCGACGGCCGGCCCGTCCCCGCTCGATCAGCACCTCCAGCACCTCCTCAAGGGTGAGGGTGCTGGTGCGCAGGCTCTCGCAACCCGCGGGCGCCATGGCGGCGATGCGGGGGTTGATCAGGGAGTCGGTCCAGACCAGCACCTCCGCCTGCTCGATCGCCCGGGCGGCCCGCAGGGTGAGCAGATCGGGGGCGCCGGGTCCGGCACCCACAATCTGAATCGGGGCGCTCATGCCGCCACCCCCGCGGGATCGGGCAGGGGACGGCGGCGGCCGTAGAGCCACCAGAGGCCCAGGCCGCCCAGGCTGATCAGCAGCAGGCTCATCAGCTGGGCCATACGCACGCCCCCCTGGCAGAAGGGGGGTTCGGCGAACAGACAGAGGGGATCGAGCCGCAGGCCCTCAATCCAGACCCGGCCGCTGCTGTAGGCCATCAGGTACACGCAACTGAGGGCACCGGCCGGCAGCGACAGCCGCCCCCGGCTCGCCTGCTGGAAGAGGCTGAGCAGCAGGGCGCAGACTCCGAGATTCCAGAGCGATTCGTAGAGAAAGGTGGGATGGAAGCTGCTCTGGTCGAGGAAGGCGGCGGGGCGATGCTCCAGCGGGATCGTGAGCTTCCAGGGCAGCTGGGTGGGCAGGCCGAAGGCTTCGGAATTGAAGAAGTTGCCCCAGCGCCCGATCGCCTGACCGAGGGCCACAGCCGGCACCAGCACATCGAGCAACGGCCAGAAGGCCTGGCGCCGCCAGCGGCAAAAAAGGATCAGGGTGAGGGTGCCCCCCAGAAGGGCCCCATGGATGGCGATGCCGCCCCGCCAGATGGCGAACATCTCCAGCCACTGGCCCTGATACTGGCGCCACTCAAACAACACGTAATAGAGCCGGGCGCCAATCACCGCGCCGAGCACCAGCAGCGGCAGCAGGTCGGCGATCAGACCGGCTTCAATACCCCGCTCGCGCCCGAGCCGGGTGGCTAGGGCGAGGCCGAACAACACCGCCAGGGCGATGAGAAGGCCGTACCAGCGCAAGGCGAAGGGGCCGAGCTGGAAGACCAGGGGCCCCGGCGAGGTGAACACCGCCAGGAAGGCCATCGGGGCGGCGCCGGTGGAGGGAGGGCTCAGATGCCCTCCGCGGCCTGCACCTTCTCCACCTGACGCTTCTTGAGCACCAGCATGATCTGGGCCAGGGCCACGGCGGCGAAGAAGGCGAGCAGCCCATAGATCCGCACCGGATCTTGCAGCACCACTTCAGCATCCAGCTGGCCGAAGCCACCAACGTTGGGGTCATTGGTGAGGGGAGCGCCCACGGCCACCTCCTCGCCTACCGAAACCGTGACGGTGGGGCCTGCGGGGATGGTCTCGCTGCTGGTGGTGCCATCGGCGGCCTTGATCTCCACCACTGAAGCGCCGTTTTCAGCGCTGCTGATCGCGCTGACCCGGCCGGCGGCAGGGGCAGTGAAGACGTTGTTGTTGGTTTTGACGCCCTCCGGGGTCACCTGGCCGCGGCCGCGGTTGCCACCGATATGGAGCTGGTACTTGCCGAAGTGAATGGAGCTGTCCTGGGCCGGATCAGGGGAGAGGATCGGGAAGACAATCTCTTGATGCTGGTCCCCCGGGAGAGGGCCAACCAGCAGGATGTTGGGTTGATCGTCGCTGTACTGGGTGTAATAGATGCCCTTGGTTTCCTCCTTGAGCTCATCGCTGAGGCGCTCAGGCGGGGCGAGCCGGAAGCCGTCGGGCAGCATCACCACCGCACCCACGTTCAGACCGGTGGGGCTGCCATCACCGGAGGGCTGCTTGGCGCTGGTGTCATAGGGAAGCTCGACCACCGCCTTGAAGACCGTGTCCGGGAAGACGGCCTGGGGAACTTCCACCCGGGTGGCCTTCTTGGCCAGGTGGCAGTTCGCGCAGACGATCTTGCCGGTGGCCTCGCGGGGGCTGGCGTAGTTCTGTTGGGCCCAGAAGGGATAGGCCCAGCTGGGGGCGGCTCCCGCCAGCAGCACGCCGAGGGAGAGAACGGCGCTGAGAGCGAGGCCGGTCAGGGCGGAGAGGAGGCGGCGCATGGGCGGAGGGCAGGCGACGGGGGAGCGGGCGGCGGGAGGGGGAGCGAAGGGGAGCGGAATCAGGCCCACCAGGCCTTCTCACCCGTGCGGAAATCGGTTTCGGTCCACGGGCTGAGGAAGACGTTGTCGTTTTCGACGGACACGTGGGCCAGGGCCAGGGAGAGCGGGGCGGGACCGCGCACCACCTTGCCGGCGGCGTCGTACTGGCTGCCGTGGCAGGGGCACATGAATTTGTTGGCGGCGGCGTTCCAGGGCACCACGCAGCCCAGGTGGGTGCAGATGGCATTGATGCCGTAGGAGCCGATCGACTCGGGGCCGTCCACCAGGAGATAGGTGGGATCGCCTTTGAGGCCCTGCACCAGGGAATAGTCCCCCTCTTTGTGCTGGCTGAGCCAGCCGCTGGCGGTGACGGCGTTGCCGAGCTCGTCCTTGGCGCTGGTGCCACCGCCACTGCCGGCGGCTTTGGGGGGGATGAAGTAGTTGACGACGGGATAGAGCGCACCCAGGGCCACGCCGGTGACGGAGCCGAAGGTGAGCAGGTTCATGAACTGCCGGCGACCCATTCCGGGCACATCACCGCTCGCGGAGCCTGCAGGGATCTGGGTCATGGGCAACGCTCCGGGATACCGGGCCAACGTGGCGCCCATTATGAACCGTGCGGTTCCCGCCCCGCGGCGGCCCCACAGCCTGTTCCCCCGGGCTGCAACATGCTGTCGCGATCGCCCCTGCCCGTGCCCCCCTCCGGCCCCCCCCTCGATCCCCCGCCCGCCGCGGCCGACGCCGGCGCGCCCCTGAGCGCCGCGGAGCTGCTGGCGGTGCTGCGCGGCCGCTGGCAGGCCAGCTACGACCTGCAGCTGATCGTGCGCCGGGGGCGGCTGTACCTGCAGGTGATGTGGGGCTATCTGGAGCAGCAGTCCTTCCCGATGACAGCGGAGGCCTACGGCGCCCACCTCGAGGAGCTGGTAGCGACGCTCAACGGCCTGGGGGTGGCGGAGCAGGTGCGGCAGTGGCTGCGCACCACCCGCGACAGGCCCCGGCTGGGGCGCGCCCTCTCCCTGCCCCTGGAGATTCCCCCTGGCCGCAGCAGCGAATTCCTGCTCTAGGGAGCCCGGCCCGCCAGCGCCCGGCCCGCCGCGGCCCCACCCGGCCGCACCCCCTGCACCAGTGCCACCAGGCCCACGCCGATCAGGTAGAGGGCGGTGATCGCGCCGCTGAGCAGCAGCATCGTCACCGGGTCGGTGGAGGGGGTGAGCACCGCTCCGGCCAGGGCGCTGACCAGCACCACCCAGCGCCAGGCGCGCAGCATCGTGGTGGCGTCCAGCAGGCCGAGGGCTCCGAGCAGCAGCTGCAACACGGGCAAC
>JBILEP010000207.1:0-4237 GCA_044352045.1 Cyanobium sp.
GGCTCCCTGGGGCTGGAGCGGGCGGTGGAAAAATTCGATCCCACTCGCGGTTACAAGTTCTCCACCTATGCCTTCTGGTGGATCCGTCAGAGCATGACCCGCGCCATCGCCTGCCAGAGCCGCACCATCCGGCTGCCGGTGCACCTGAGCGAGCGGCTCACCACCATTCGCAAGGTGAGCCTTGATCTGGCCCACAAGCTCGGGGCCATGCCCAGCCGCCAGGAGATCGCCGAAGCGCTGAACATGCCCGTCGACGAACTCGACTCTCTGCTGCGCCAGTCCCTGACCACCTCAAGCCTGGATGCGCCGATCAACGCCGACGAGGGGCGCAGCTTCCTCGGCGACCTGATCGCCGACGCCTCGGCGGAGGAGCCGCTCGACCAGGTGGAGCGGGGCATCCACCAGGAGCAACTGGGCCGCTGGCTCGGCCATCTCACCGAACAGGAGCGCGAGGTGCTGGCCCTGCGCTTCGGCCTGGACGGCAAGGAACGTCACACCCTGGCGGAGATCGGCCGACTGCTTGAGGTGTCCCGGGAACGGGTGCGCCAGGTGGAGCTCAAGGCCCTGAGGAAGCTTCGCAACCTCACCCGCAAGATTCCCCCCAGCCTCTGAGGCCCGGTTGATCCCGTCCCTTGCCCAACCCGCGGTCTGACGCTCCCCCTCGTCTACCACCCGGCTTACTCCGCGCCGCTGCCCAGCAGCCATCGCTTCCCGATGGCCAAGTTCCGGCAGCTCCACGACCTGCTGCGGCGACGCGGGTTTGAGGATGACGCCCACTGGCACGAACCGTTGCCGGTGCCCCGGCGCTGGATGGAGTTGGTGCACGGTCGCGCCTACCTGGAGGCTTTTGCCCAGGGGCAACTCGATGCCGCCGCCCAACGCCGCATCGGCCTGCCCGCCACCGTGCCGCTGGTGCGGCGCACCTGGCTGGCGGTGGGTGGAACGCTGCTGACCGCCCGGCTTGCCTTACGGCACGGAATCGCCTGCCATCTGGCCGGCGGAACCCACCATGCCTTTCCCGACCACGGCAGCGGCTTCTGCATCGTCAACGATGTGGCCGTGGCGATTCGGGTGCTGCTCAGCGAAGGCGCGCTGGCGCGGGTGCTGGTGGTGGATCTGGATGTGCATCAGGGCGATGGCACCGCCTGGATCTTCGCGGGCGATCGGCGCGTCTTCACCTTCTCCGCCCATGGCGCCACCAACTTCCCGGCTCGCAAGCAAGCCAGCGATCTCGATCTCCCCCTGCCTGACGGGCTAGAGGACGACGCCTATCTCGCTGCGGTGCTGGAGCGGCTTCCGGATCTGCTGGATCAGATCAAACCGGAGCTGGTCTTCTACAACGCCGGCGTCGATCCCCATCGCGACGACAGGCTGGGTCGCCTCAGCCTGAGCAGCGAGGGGCTGTACCGGCGCGACAGTCTGGTGGTGGACGCCTGCCTAAGGCGGGCCATCCCGATCGCCACGGTGCTGGGCGGCGGCTACGACGACATGGAGGCCCTGGTGGCGCGGCACGCCTTGGTGTTCCAGGCGTCGGCCGAGGCCCAGCGCCGACGATGAGGCCTCAGTCCTCCGCCCAGATGTAACGGGTGAGTTCGCTGCCGTCGGGCTCGGGGGCGGCCAAGGCGAATTCCACGCAGTCGGCGATCTCAGCATCCACCTCGCGGTCGATCTGCTTGAGTTCGTCGGCACTGGCCAGGTTGCGGCCCGTGAGGTGGCCAGCGAACTGTTTGATCGGATCGCGTTGGGCCCAGAACTCCTTTTCCGCCGGGGAACGCAGTTCATCCGGATCGGCCAGGGAATGGCCGCGGAAGCGATAGGTGAGGCACTCCAGCAAGGTGGGGCCTTCGCCAGCCCGTGCACGCTCCAGGGCCCGCTGGGTGGCGGCTCGCACCGCCAGCACATCCATGCCGTCCACCTCCTCGCCAGCCATGCCGAAGGCGGCGGCCTTCCGCCAGATCTCCGGGTCGCTGGTGGCGCGGTTGTGATCCATGCCGATCGCCCAGCGGTTGTTCTCCACCACGAAAAGAATCGGCAATTTCCAGAGCGAGGCCATGTTCAGGCACTCGTAAAACTGGCCCACGTTGCAGGTGCCGTCTCCGAAGAAGGCAGCGGTCACCGAGTCGCTGTCGCCCTGGCCGAGGGCCTCACGCTTATAGCGGCTTGTGAAAGCGGCACCGAGTGCGACGGGAATGCCTTCACCAATGAAAGCGTAGCCACCAAGCAGATGGTGTTCCTTCGAGAAGAGGTGCATCGAGCCGCCGCGACCCTTGCTGCAGCCTGTGGCCTTGCCAAACAGCTCGCTCATCACCTCCCGTGCCGGGACGCCACAGCTCAGGGCGTGCACGTGATCGCGGTAGGTGCTGCAGAACCAGTCGTGCTGGAGCTTCATGGCCCGAATCACACCGGTGCTGACAGCCTCCTGACCGTTGTAAAGATGAACGAAGCCAAACATCTTGCCGCGGTAGTACATCTCCGCGCACTTATCCTCGAAGCGCCTGCCGAGCACCATGTCGCGGTAGAGCATCAAGCCCTCCTCGCGGCTGATCGAAAGCAGCTCCGGGGGGTAGAGGGACTGGTGGCGCAGGGCGTGGCTGCCGGCTTCCGGTGGAGCGGCCGACGGGGTTGCGTCCGAGCCATTGGAGGTGCCCTGGGTGGTGGCCTCAGCGGCGGCCTTGGCGGCGGCCATCTCCTGGGTCATGGCAGGCAAGGATCGGGACGGTAGGACGACTGTAGGAGGTCCGTCCCCGCAGAACGGTCAGAACGGCTGCCGCTGCCTACAGTCGCAGGCCAGACGCCCGGACGCGTTGGACCTGCCGATCGATCATTTCCGGCTGCTCGGGGTCGGTCCGTCGAGCGACGCCCAGACCGTGCTCCGCACCCTGCAGTTGCGCCTGGATCGGCCGCCCGCTGAGGGATTCACCGCCGAAACCCTGCAGGCCCGGGCCGAGCTGCTCCGCTCCAGCGCCGATCTGCTCAGCGACGCCCCCCGGCGCGCTGCCTACGAAGCTGACCTGACCGCCCTGGCCGGCAGCGCCGCGCCTGTGGTGCCCGTGCTGGAGATCGCGAGCAGCAAGGAGGTGGGCGGGCTGTTGCTGGTGCTGGAGGCCGACCTGGCCCTCGAGGCCTTCGAGATGGCCTGCGCCAACCTCCAGCCCCCGCAGGCGCCAGCCCTGGGCAGCGGCCGGGAGGCCGACCTGGCCCTGCTGGCCGGACTGGCCTGTCTCGGAGCCTGCCAGGAATTCGAGCAGCAGCGCCGTTATGAACGGGCCGCCCTCGTTCTGCAGCAGGGCCTGCAGCTGCTCCAGCGCATGGGCCAGCGCCCCGACCTGCGGGAGCGCATGAACGGCGAGCTGGACCGGCTCACTCCCTACCGGGTGCTCGATCTGCTCAACCGTGACCTGGGCTCCACCGCCGAGCGGCGCGAGGGTATGGCCATGCTGGAGCAACTGGTGGAGCGGCGTGGGGGGCTGGAGGGTGACGACGACCCCGCCTTTCCCACCGATGAATTCCGCACCTTTTTCAAGCAGATCCGCGCCCTGCTCACCGTGCAGGAACAGGTCGACCTGTTCAGCCGCTGGGGGGACGCCGGCTCGCCAACAGCGGACTTCCTGGCGACCACGGCCCTCACCGCATCGGGCTTCGCCCAGCGCAAGCCCGAGCGCATCGCGACGGCGCGGGAACGGCTGCTGGCCAGCCAGCGCTCCGGCGTCGAACCCCTGCTGGCCAACCTCAGCCTGCTGCTGGGCGAGGTGGATACGGCCCGGGCCAGCTTCGAAACGGGCGCCTCCCGCGAGCTGCACGCCTGGGCCGCCAGGCAAAGTGGCGACCCCCTAGGCCAGTTGTGCGCCTACTGCCGCGACTGGCTGAGTCGGGATGTGCTTCCCGGCTACCGCGACCTTGAGGCGGACGCCGACCTGGACGCCTATTTCAGCGACCGCGATGTGGTCGCCTACGTGGAACGGGAGGACAGGATCAGCGGCCGCAGCTATGCCGCCGGCTCGCCGTCATCGCCGCAGGCGGACGGAGTGGCGGAGGCCGGCAGCGGTGAGTTCGTCTGGAACTTCCCGCCACTCGACTTCGGCCAGGGTCCGCTCAGCCCCCCCCCGCAAGGCCCCTCCGGCAGGGAGGATGAGGACAACGAGACTCCCCTCGGCCTTTCCCTGCCACGGCTGTCTCTGCCACGGCTGTCTCTGCCACGGCTGTCTCTGCCGCACTGGTCATGGCCCGGGTTGTCCGG
>JBILEP010000020.1:0-13965 GCA_044352045.1 Cyanobium sp.
GCCGCTATTCCCTTGGGCTGGCGGCCTCCCCGGACCATCCACTGGCGCGGGAGCGGGGGGTGTCCTTCGACGATCTGCGCCGCTTCCCGGTGCCCCAGCTGCCGCCCGAGCTGTTCCCCACCACCTCCGTGCACCTCGGGGACCTCGCCCTGGGCGGGCCGCTCCAGCGCGTCCGCCGCTACGACCCGGCCGACTGGGAGGGCCGCACCGTGGACGGGGCGAGCCTCACCTACGCCAACCCCTTCAACCTGGCCCAGCACCCGGATCTGCGGCGCATCGACAGCCCACCCCTGCTGGTCAACGGCGTGTCCCTCGTCGTCCGGCGCGATCGGATCGAAATGGCACCGATCCTGGCGCTCAAGCAGCTTCTGGAGACCCGACTGCGGCATCTGGCGCCGCAACTTCCGGATCTGGAGTCGCAGCCTTGAGGCCGGCTTGCGTAAATTGGTTCGCCCCGGTCCATGGCTTCCGCCCCGGTTGATGTCGCTGTCGCTGACGCCACCGCTCGCCACCGCGCCAGCGCGCCGACCCGCTCCGGTCCAGAGCGTGCCGAAGCGGCTGCTCGAGCCCCCGGCGGCCTGGAATCCCACCGTGGCCCTGTTTCTCGGCGGCTACCTGCTGGCCGGCCTCAGCATTTACGGCTGGTTCGCGGCGGGCTGGCCCCTGCCCCTGCTGTTGCTGCTCGGCTTCCTCGCCCTCCATCTGGAGGGCACCGTGATTCACGACGCCTGTCATAACGCCGCCCATCCCCATCGCTTCTGGAACGCCGTGATGGGCCACGGCGCCGCCCTGCTGCTGGGGTTCAGCTTCCCGGTGTTCACGCGCGTGCACCTGCAGCACCACGCCCATGTGAACGATCCCAAGAACGATCCTGATCACATCGTCAGCACCTTCGGGCCGCTCTGGTTGATCGCTCCCCGCTTCTTCTATCACGAGGTGTTCTTCTTTCGCCGCCGCCTCTGGCGGCGCTGGGAGCTGCTGGAGTGGGCGATCGCCCGCGCCGTGTTCGTGGCGATCGTTGTCCTCGCCGCCCGCACCGACAACCTGCCCTTCATTTTCAATTGCTGGTTTGCACCGGCGCTGATGGTGGGCGTCACCCTGGGCCTGTTCTTCGACTATCTGCCCCACCGACCTTTCCAGTCGCGCAACCGCTGGCACAACGCCCGCGTTTATCCGGGACGACTGATGAACGGGTTGATCATGGGCCAGAATTATCATCTTGTGCATCATCTTTGGCCCTCGATTCCCTGGTTCCACTACCAGGGCGCCTACTACGCCACACGCCCTATTCTTGATGCCAAGGGCTCACCGCAGCGCCTCGGCATGTTCGAAAGCCGTCACGACTTTTACAACTTTCTCTACGACATCTTTTTGGGCGTGCGCAGCCACAAGCGCCGCCGCAGCAAGCTGCGGCCCCTGGCCGCTCTGATGCCCAGCCGTCACGCCCGCCGCCGCGTTCTCGAGTTGCTGCACCGCACGGCCGTTTCCCCCACCCGCTGAGGCTCAGCCGCCATCGCGTGCCCCCCCCTCAATCCCCGAGGATTTGGGGCACGCGGAAGAAATCGCCCTCCCGCTGCGGCGCAAGCCCCAGAAGCTCCTCCCGCACTGGCGTGGGCAGCACGGCATCCTCGCGGCTGATATTCACCACCTCCACCGCCCGGGTGGTGGGGGGAACGCCCTCGGTGTCCACCGCTTCCAGGTGGGCGACGTAATCGAGGATCCGCTCCAGCTGGCCGGTGTAGGTGGCGATCTTCTCCTCAGGCAGCTCCAGTCGCGCCAGCTGGGCCACCTTGCGCACATCGTCGGCCGAGATCCTGCTCATCGCCCCAAAGGCAGCACGGCCCTGAACCTAGCGGTCGGGATCGTCGGCCAGGAAGCGCTCCAGGTCCGCCGCCAGGGCGTCGGCGGCCAGGTCGAGGAAGCGCTCGCCGTGCTCCGCCTGGGCCAGGTGGGGATGGGAGCCCATCCGGCCGTCGGGATGGCGGCGGCGGAAATCCTCCGGGCCATGGATCGGCCCGGATGGCGCGGGATCATCCAGGGGCCGCTGCTTGGCCTGCAGGCTGGGCTCCAGGTGCAGGGTGAGGGCGATTTCGCTGGGGGTGGCGTGGTGCCCCTCCCGCTCGCCGTAGAGGCTGCGGGCCTCCTGCATCACCGGTCCGGCCATGAACCAGTTGGCCAGCTGACAGCGCAGCCGGCTTGCCCCCGGCAGTCCCCGGGCGGCGGCACTGCCGTAGGCCTCCGCGAAGGCGGCCCGGGCGGTGGCGATGTTGCCGCCGTGGCCATTGATCACATAGATGCGCTCAAAGCCGTGTCGCGCCAGGGAGAGCACCACGTCGTGCAGCACCGCCAGCAGGGTGGAGGGCTGCAGGCTCACCGTGCCCGGGAAGCCCAGGTGGTGCTCCGCCATCCCGAACGACTGGGCGGGGGTGACCAGCACGCCGGTGCGGCGGCCCACCTCCAGGGCCACCGCCTCAGCGGTGAGGGCATCGGTGCCGATGGCGCCGGTGGGGCCGTGCTGTTCGGTCGAGCCGAGGGGCATGATCACGCCGCGGCAGCGCTCCAGATAGGCCTCCACCTCCGGCCAGCTACGCAGCTGCAGGCGGATCTCCTCGGCGGGCGGAAGGGTCATGGCGCTCACGGCGGGGTGGAACGACGGCAGGAACCTCAGTGGGCGGTGCCGTTGCCGTCGTAGTCGTCGCTGTCGTAGTAGCCGCCCTTGGTGCCGAAATAGAGGGTGGCGAGGCAGAACAGGCCGCTGCCCACCAGGAGCACGCTGCCGAGATTGAAGCTGGCCGGTTCCATGGCTGGGGATCGTCGTTGCTGCAGTCTGGCGGGAGTTGGGGCTCCCTGCCGCACCTCCGGTCCGGCTCAGCCCGGGTCCAGCAGCGTTTGGATCGCCAGCAGGGCCGCCAGCTCCCCCGCCACCCGCTCCAGCACCTCGCCCCAGTCCCCCGGCTGTCGCTGGCGGAACAGGCGCAGGGAGGGATACCAGGTGCTGCCCTCGCCCGCCAGCCCCCAGCGCCAGTCGGGGATGTCCCGCAGCAGCAGCCAGGTGGGCCGCCCCATGCCCCCCGCCAGATGGGCCAGGGCGGTGTCCGAGCTGATCACCAGGTCGCAGCAGGCCAGGATGGCGGCGGCGTCCAGGAAGTCCCAGGTGGCGTCCACCTCCGGCTGGCAGCCCACGAAGCGATCCCGGAACGGGCACTCCGCCAGCTGCTCCGAACCGAAGCCCTTCTGCAGCGAGATCAGGCGGGCGCCCGTGCGCTCCGCCAGCGGCGCGAAGGCTTCCAGGGGCAGGGATCGACCCCGCAGCGTCGTGCGCTCCGGCAGCGGGTTGCCCTGCCAGCCCACGGCGATCAGCGGCCCGGCTTCGCCCGCCAGCCGCTGGCGCCAGTGCTCCAGCCGCTCGGGCGTGGGCTGCAGATAGGGCTCGCTCAGCAGCGGGTTCTCGGCGCTCACCCCCAGCACCCCGGGCAGGGAGAGCAGCGGCAGCCAGGGATCCGCGTGATCGGGATCCACCGCTGCCGGGGCGATCGGGGTCGGGTCGAGGCTGGAGGCGCGGATCAGCCCGTGCAACGGCTCCTGGGCGCAGAGCCGCACCGCCACACCCCGCTGGCGCAGCGGCAGGGCATAGCGCATGAACTGGAGGGTGTCGCCCAGCCCCTGCTCGCAGACCAGCAGCAGGGTTTCTCCTCGCTCCAGCGGCCTGCGGCCATCCCACGGCGGCGTGCGGGGCCGCACGTGCAGCCCCCAGCCGGCCTCCGGCATGGCGTGGCGCCAGTCGTACTCCGCCCAGCCCTGGGCGAACTGACCCTGCAGCAGCAGCAGCATGCCCAGGTTGGTGTGGGCGCTGGCCTGGTTGGGTTCGAGGGCGATGGCCTGGCGGTAGTGGTGGGCCGCCTCCTCCAGATCGCCCCGCTCCTGCAGGGCGATCGCCAGGTTGTTGTGGGCCCCCGCATAGGCCGGCCTGCTGGCGAGCGCCCGCCGGTAGCTGGCGATGGCGCCGTCCAGATCCCCCGCCTGCCGCTGGGCCACGCCGAGGTGGTTGTGGGCCTGGGGATCCTCCGGATTGAGGGCAAGGGCCAGGCCCACCTGCTCCCGCAGCTCCGGCCAGCGGCCGCCCCGGCCGCACAGGCCGGCCAGGCTGGTGTGGAGGCGAGAATCCTGGCTGCCGCTTTCGATCCGCTCACGGCAGAGGCGCTCCGCCGCCGCCAGGTCCCCCCGCTTGATCAGCGCCTCAATCGTCTGCAGGGCGGGATCGCCATCCCCGGCCGGAGCCGGCACTTCAGTAGGCGGCATAGCTCTTCTCCTCGATCAGCGCCGAGCCGTAGCTGGTATTGATCCGCCGCTTCAGGGCTGAGCGCCGGTCGTTCTCCTGATACACCGAGCGGGCGAGCTCCACAAAACGTGCGCCGAAATCCTGGCGCCGTTCCTGCTCGCGGATGTCGTCCTCAATCCGCCACAGCCGCTCGTTCGTCTGCCGCAGGGCGTCCACCAGCTCCGGGTCGATCGCCAGCTTCACATCGGCGAGGACGCGGCGCAGGGCGGCGAGTTCCTGTCGCACGTTGGCCAGGGCATCACCCCCCAGGCGCTCCTCCTTGATCTGCAGGATCGTGATCTTGTCCACCAGCTCCCCCAGGGAGACGGGAGCCAGGATCGGGCCCAGCGCCTGGCCCGCCAGGGCAGCCGCCACCCGCTCCATCACCTCGCCCCAGTCGCCGGGTTGTCGCTGCCGGAAGAGGCGCAGGGAGGGATACCAGAAACTCTCCTCCCCCTCCAGGCCCCAGCGCCAGTCGGGAATGTGCTTGAGCAGCAGCCAGGTGGGCTGGCCCAGGCCTCCGGCCAGATGGGCCAGGGCGGAGTCGGAGCTGATCACCAGGTCGCAGCAGGCCACCAGGGCGGCGCTGTCGAGAAAGTCCCAGCTGGCGTCCACCTCGTCCTGGGAGCGGGCGAAGCGCTGGCGGAAGGAGCAGTCGTGCAGTTGCTCGGATCCCGCCCCCTTTTGCAGAGAGAGGAAAGTGCCCCCCGTGACCTCGGCCAGGGGCGCGAAGGTGTCCAGGGGGAAGGAGCGGCCCTGGTGGGTGCCGGCCTCCGCCTGGGGATTGCCCTGCCAGCCCAGTCCGATCAGCGGACGGGGTTCCGCCGCGAGCCGCTGGCGCCAGTGTTCGATCCGCTCGGGGGTGGGCCGGAGATAGGGGGTGCTGGCGAGGGGCTGGTCGGCGCTCACCCCCAGCATCCCGGGCAAGGAGAGCAGCGGCAACCAGGGACCCTGCCCCTGGATCTCCCCATCCCCCGGACTGAGGGGCTGGCTTTCGAGGGCGCTGGCCTGGAGCAGGCCATGCAGTTCCCGCGGCGCGCAGAGCTGCGTCGAGATGCCCCGCTGGCGCAGCAGGGGCAAATAGCGCACGAACTGGAGCGTGTCGCCCAGCCCCTGCTCGGCCAGCAGCAGCAGCCGTTCCCCCGGCGCCAGTGGTCCCCCCTGCCAGCGGGGGGAGTCCGGCGGGGGATGGGCGATCACCGGCCTCCTGGCCGCCAGCCGCCAGTCGTAGTCCACCCAGCCTTGGCGGTAGTCCCCCGCCAGCAGCAGGGCCTGGGCCCGGTTGACGTGGGCCTCCACATGGCCGCTCTGCAGGCTGATCGCCCGGGAGAAGGCGGCGATCGCCCCCACCAGCTCCCCCTCCGCCAGCAGCAGGTGGCCCAGGTTGTTATGGGCGTCCGCCAGGTCGGGCCGCAGGCTCAGGGCCCGCTCCAGGCTGCCGCGGGCGGCTCCGCCCTGACCCGCGAGCGCCAGACAGTGGCCGAGGTTGCTGTGGGCCTCTGCGAAGTCGGGCTGGGCCTCGATGGCGCGGCGATAGGCGTCGATCGCTCCCCGCCGATCCCCCAGCTCCTGCAGGGCGATGCCCAGGTTATTGAGGGCCCCGGGGAAGGCGGGTCGGATCGCCAGGGCCCGGCCGAAGCAGGCGATCGCCTCCTGGGCCTCGCCCGCCTGACGGTGGGCGAGGCCCAGGAGGTTGTGGGCTTGGGCATCGGCCGGATCGAGGGCCAAGGCGCGCAGGCTGTGCTCCCGCAGCTCCGGCCAGCGACCGCTCTGGCCGCAGAGGGCGGCCAGCTGCCGATGGGTAGGGGCGTCGGCGTGCCCTGCCGCGATCCGGGCGCGCAAGAGGGCTTCCGCCTCGTCCAGCTCGCTGCAGGCGATCAGGGCGTCAACAGCGGAGGCATCAGCGGGGGGGAGGTTGTCTGAGGGATCAGCAGGCTGGGACACGAGGGGGCCGGGATCGCCAGACCAGAATTGGGAGGATTTTGAGTTTACCGTTTTCATTTCTTCCTTTCTCTCCAGGCTGGTAGCTCGCCAGCTCCCCTGCTGCTCGCCAGCTTGATTGCATCCGAATCCTTGACGTAGGTGCTGGTTGGATTCGTGGAAAAGATTGATAATGACATGGATTGGTTGCTGGAGATGCGGCCCTTGGCCCCAGCTATTGAGATGTCCTGAGCCCATGAACAGCCCCTTAGGATTTGACCGTTCGCTGCCTGCCCGGTCGCCATCCTCCGCCCGTTGCCGCCCCTGCCCGGCAGCTTCTTTCGCCGCCCCGCCGAAGCCGTTGCCCCCGCTCTCATCGGTTGCCGGTTGGTGCGCCGCCAGCCTGGCGGTGGGATTCTCTGGGGAGTGATCGTGGAAACGGAGGCCTATTCCCAGGCCGAACCCGCCTGCCATGGCCATCGCCGCCGCAGCCCCGGCAACGAAACGCTGTTTGGCGAGCCTGGGCGTTTCTATGTGTATGTGAGCTATGGCATTCACCACTGCGTGAATGTGGTCACCGACCGGGCGGACTGGGCCAATGGCGTGCTGCTGCGGGCCGTCGCCGTGCCGGGGGCCCCGGAGCGCTGCGCCGCCGGCCCGGGGTTGCTTGCCCGACACTTCGGCATCGATCGCCGCCACGACGGCCTGCTGGCCAGCCCGGATTCCGGGCTCTGGCTGGCGCCACCGCCGCCGGCCCTGGCGGCCGCCCTGGCGGCGGAGCGGGCCGCCGGTGAGAACCCCCTCTGCTGTGGCGCTCGCATCGGCGTCTCCCAGGGCCAGGATCTGCCCTGGCGCTGGTACCTGCGCCGTAGCCGCAGCGTCAGCCGGCGCGCCCGTGGCGACCGCACCCCCCCGCAAGACTGGCTGGTGTCCCTGCTGACCCCTACGGTTGGGGGATGAAGGCGCAGCGGGAGCGTTGAGCGGCTGGTCCCATCGCCATGTGCTGGATCTGGCGTCCTTCTCGGTCGCCGACTTCGCCACCGTTCTGGAGCTGGCCCAGCGCTTCCGGGCCCTGCCCGTGGCCGGAGCCCGCAAGTTGCCCGCCCTGCAGGGGCGGTTGATGACCAGCCTCTTCTTCGAGCCCAGCACCCGCACCCGCAGCAGCTTTGAGCTGGCCGCCCGCCGCCTCTCGGCGGATGTGCAGAGCTTCTCCCCCTCCTCCAGCTCCCTGAGCAAGGGGGAGAGCCTGTTGGATACGGCTCTCACCTACGTGGCGATGGGGGCGAATGTGCTGGTGGTGCGCCACCGCTGTGCCGGGGTGCCCCGCACGCTGGCCCGCGACCTGGAGCGGGCCGGTGAGCGGGTGGCGGTGCTCAACGCCGGCGATGGGCTGCACAGCCATCCCAGCCAGGGCCTGCTTGATCTGTTCACCCTGGCCCGCCATTTCGAGCCCGCCAACCCCTCCCCCGCCAGCCTGGCGGGCCGCCGCATCGTCATCGTCGGCGACGTGCTCCACTCCCGGGTGGCCCGCTCCAACCTCTGGGCCCTCACCGCCTGTGGGGCGGAGGTGGTGCTCTGCGGCCCCGCCACCCTGGTGCCGGACGACTTCGCCCGCTTCGTGGACGCGCCCCCCCCGGGCCAGCTCCAGGATCCGGTGGCCAGCCGCGGGCCGGTGCGCCTGTGCCGCAGCCTTGAGGAGGCCCTTCCCGGCGCGGACGCGGTGATGACCCTGCGGCTGCAGAAGGAGCGCATGCAACAGCACCTGCTCACCAGCCTCGACGCCTATCACCGCCGCTTCGGCCTCAGCCACGCCCGGCTGGCGCTCTGCGGCCGGCCGGTGCCGGTGCTCCATCCGGGGCCGGTGAACCGGGGGGTGGAGCTGGCGGGAGATCTGCTCGACGACCCCACGCTCAGCCTGGTGGAGGAGCAGGTGCGCAACGGCATCCCGGTGCGGATGGCCCTTCTCTACCTGCTGGCGGCCGTCGACGCCGGCTTGCCCGACCTCAGAGCAGCTTGAAGCCGTCGATCAGCAGGCCGTAGAGCAGCCCCATCCGGGCCATGTCCAGAATCTGCAGCCCCAACCGCTCGGGCCGGCGGCGCAGGCGGCCCCGCAGCCGCGCCGCCGCTTCGATGATCAGCACGCAGGCCAGGGCCGAGAGCTGATCGATGCTGGACAGGGCGCCGGTGATCGCCCCCAGACCGCTGCCGATGGCGAAACCACTGAGCAGCACGATCAGCAACAGGGAGGCGCGCCGCCAGGGGTTGGTGGCCCACACCACCAGGACGTCTCCGGCCTGCGCCACCCGCTGTTGGAAGCGGGTCTGCTGGTAACGGACGGTGACGGGGGTGCCGCGCGGGCTCACAGGTTGCGGAAGAGGAGCAGGGAGGGCCGGCGGCGGAGCCGGCCCCTGGCGGTGATCCCCATCACCCGGCCGAGGCCCTGCATCTCCTGTCTACACCATCTCTGGCGTCTTGGTTGTGTTTTGCCCCCCACCGATAGGGGATGCCAATAAAAAAGCCCGGCTCCTGGGAGGCCCGGGCGGGGTGATGGGGACGGCACAAGCAAACCAAGTGTGACGGGATCAGGCAAGCTGTCGCGGCCGCTGGCCGGAGCGTCCTCCCCGGGGCTTGACGTCTACGGCCAGGGCCTCAAAGGTCGCCATCCTTCTTGCGGGACCCCTTGCCCTCAAGCAACTCCAGAAGGGCCTCCATCTGCGCCATCACGCCGCGCACCTCGCCAGCCTCCGGCAGCAGGCCATCTTCCATCACCCCCTGGTGCATCTCCCTCAGCTCCTGGCGGATGTAGCGCAGGTGGCTGACCACCTGCTCGCGCTTGGATTGTGACATTGCTGCGGTCCGCTTCTGGCCCTTCTTTTACTTCATCGCCGACGGATGGCCCAGGGCGGCCGGCCAGGGAGCCGACCCCGCGCAGCTGCCGCAGCGG
Organism: Cyanobium sp.; assembly: GCA_044352045.1. GTDB lineage: Bacteria > Cyanobacteriota > Cyanobacteriia > PCC-6307 > Cyanobiaceae > Cyanobium. The sequence goes on from JBILEP010000020.1 coordinate 9,183, forward strand.
CTACGCCCCCCTCTGGCGGTCCACAGGCTGGAGCGGGATGGGGAGTGGTATGGAGAATAGGGGACTCGAACCCCTGACCTCTGCGGTGCGATCGCAGCGCTCTACCAGCTGAGCTAATTCCCCATCGCGCGTCATTATCACTCTCAGCCCCCTGCCCCCCGTCTCCGTGTCTGATTCTCCGGCTGAATCCCCAGCGACCATCACCCAGGAGCGGCTCGCCGGGTTCGATGAGGAGGGGGTTGCCGCCCTCGCCCAGCGGCTTGAAAACGACGACTACCCGACGCCGTTTGACTGCCTGCGGGATTGGCACCTGCTGCGGGCTCTGGCGATCCATCGCCCCGAGCTGGCGCGGCCCTACCTGCACCTGGTGGATCAGGAGCCCTTCGACGAAGACTGATCCGCCCGCCTCAGGCGGCGAGGGAATCGGAGCCGTCCCGCTGCAGCAGGCCGAGGAAGGTGCGCAACTGCAGACGGGGGATGTAGGGCCAGCCACCGCTGCGCTCCATCTCCTCCAGCAGGGCGAACAAACGGTTGCGGTCCTCGGGCAGGCTGGCCCGGAAGGGGCCGTCCTGGATCTGGCGGTGCAGTTGCTCGAGCCGCCGCAGCAGGGACAGCAGGGCTTCGGGCCGCTCCCGCAGCTCCAGGGCCAGGGCCTCCAGGCTCGCCAGCGCCGCATCCACCCGCGGATCCTCTGCGGCAGGGCCACGGGGGGGATGCTCGGGCGTGGCTGGGGAGGGGGGAGTGGTGGAGGGCGGAATCATCGCTCTCTCATACAGGTTGTTGAGAGCTCCCGCAAGCTATCAGGGTTGGCGAGCGACACCGGTAGGATCGACCGCGGCCCAGTTCTCTCCCTGTCTCTGCGGCTTCTCCCCATGCGTTTCCGTCCCCTGCTGGCCCTCATGCTGGCGCTGTGTCTCACCCTGGTGACCGCATGCAGCGGCGGGGCCAAGGCTGTCGACCGCTCCAGCCTCACCTACGAGGACATTCACAACACCGGCCTGGCCAACGAATGCCCCACCCTTCCCGAAACCGCCCGCGGTTCGATCCCCCTGGACAGCGGCAGTCGCTACCAGCTGCGGGAGATCTGCATGCATCCCACCGAGGTGTTCGTGAAGGGTGAGCCGGCGAACAAACGGCAGGAAGCCCAGTTCGTGGCCGGCAAGATCCTCACCCGCGCCACCTCCAGCCTGGATCAGGTGTACGGCGACCTGGAAGTGAGCGGCGACAAGCTCACCTTCAAGGAGCTGGGCGGCATCGACTTCCAGATCGCCACCGTGCTGCTGCCCGGCGGTGAGGAGGTGCCCTTCGCCTTCTCCAGCAAGGAGCTCCTGGCCGAGGGCAGCGGCTCCGCCCTCACCACCAGCACCGACCTGAGCGGCAGCTACCGCGTGCCCAGCTACCGCACCTCCAACTTCCTCGATCCCAAGGGTCGGGGTCTCACCACGGGTGTCGAGTACGCCCAGGGTCTGGTGGCGCTCGGCTCCGGCAATGAGGAGATCCTGCGGGAGAACATCAAGCGCTACGTGGATGGCACCGGCACCATGAACTTCTCGATCACCAAGATCGATGCCGAAACCGGTGAGTTCGCCGGCGTGTTCACCGCCATCCAGCCCTCCGACACCGACATGGGCTCCAAGGAACCGATGGACGTGAAGATCACCGGCGATCTCTACGGCCGCCTCGAGAAGGTCTGAGCTGCTCGGGCTTGGTCACCAGGGGCCGTGCCGGCCCCTTTTTTCATGGGAGGCCGGTCTGGGAGAATCCAGCTCCTGATGCAGCGCGAACCGTCGCCATGTCGATCGCCCAACCCGCCGGTTCCCGCGCCTCCGGGCTGATCACCCCCCATGGCGGCAGCCTGGTGGATCTGCGGGTGGCGGACGATCAGCGCGAAGCCGTGCGGGCCGGCGTGGATCGGGAGGTGGAGTGCAGCGACCGCAACGCCTGCGACGTGGAGCTGCTGGTGGTGGGCGGCTTCTCCCCCCTGCGCGGCTTCATGCACCAGGAGGACTATGAGGCGGTGGTGGAGGGCCACCGCACCAGCAGCGGCCTGCTGTTCGGCCTGCCGATCGTGTTTGACAGCGACGACGCCAGCATCGCCATCGGCGAGCGGCTGCTGCTCACCTACCGGGGGCAGGCGCTGGCGGTGCTCACGGTGGAGAGCCGCTGGGAGCCCGACAAGGTGAAGGAGGCCTGGGGTTGCTATGGCACCACCTCCCTGGAGCACCCGGCGGTGCGGATGATCGCCACCGAGCGGGGCCGCTTCTATTTCGGTGGGCGGGTGCAGGGGCTGGAGCTTCCCCAGCGGGTGTTTCCCTGCCGCACCCCGGCCGAGGTGCGCGCCACCCTGCCTTTGAACGAAGACGTGGTGGCCTTCCAGTGCCGCAACCCGATCCACCGGGCCCACTACGAGCTGTTCACCCGCGCCCTGCACGCCACCAATGTGAGCGAGGGGGCGGTGGTGCTGGTGCACCCCACCTGCGGCCCCACCCAGGACGACGACATCGCCGGCGCGGTGCGCTTCCAGACCTACGAGCGCCTGGCGGAGGAGGTGGACAACCCCCGCATCCGCTGGGCGTACCTCCCCTACTCGATGCACATGGCCGGCCCGCGGGAGGCGCTGCAGCACATGCTGATCCGCAAGAACTACGGCTGCAGCCACTTCATCATCGGCCGCGACATGGCGGGCTGCAAATCGTCCCGCACCGGCGACGACTTCTACGGCCCCTACCAGGCCCAGGATTTCGCCCGCGAGCACGCCCCCGAGCTGGGGATGGAGACCGTGCCCTCCCTCAACCTCGTGTACACGGAGGAGGAGGGCTACGTCACCGCCGAGCACGCGGAGGCGCGGGGGCTGCACGTGCGCAAGCTCAGCGGCACCCAGTTCCGCAAGATGCTGCGCGGCGGCGAGGAGATCCCGGAATGGTTCGCCTTCCGTAGCGTGGTGGAGGTGCTGCGGGCCGCGGCCTGATGCCCCTCCCCTCCACCGGCGGCTCCTGCCGCTGGTGGCGTTAACATTCGTTTACTCAGTTCTCAGCGGAGACCCCCTCGTGAAGAAACGCTGGCGCAACGCGGGCCTTTACGTCCTCTTGGTGGTCGTGTTGATCGCCGTCGGCACGGCCTTCTTGGACGGCTCCAACCGCACCGCCACCCCCACCCGCACGCTCCGCTACAGCGATTTCGTCGAGGCCGTCCAGGCCAACGAGGTTTCCCGCGTGCTCCTCTCCCCGGACACCGGCACGGCCCTGGTGGTGGAAAACGATGGCCAGCGCGCCAACGTCAACCTCGCCCCCGACAAGGATCTGCTGAAGCTGCTCAACGACCACAACGTGGACATCGCCGTGCAGCCGAGCCGTGAGGCGGCCCCCTGGCAGCAGGCGATCGGCAGCCTGCTCTTCCCGCTGCTCCTGCTCGGCGGCCTGTTCTTCCTGCTACGCCGAGCCCAGGGCGGCGGCGGCAACCCCGCCATGAACTTCGGCAAGAGCAAGGCGCGGGTGCAGATGGAACCCCAAACCCAGGTCACCTTCGGCGATGTGGCCGGCATCGAGGGGGCCAAGCTGGAGCTCACCGAGGTGGTGGATTTCCTCAAGAACCCGGACCGCTTCACCGCCGTCGGCGCCAAGATCCCCAAGGGCGTGCTGCTGGTGGGCCCTCCGGGCACCGGCAAAACCCTGCTGGCCAAGGCGGTGGCGGGCGAGGCGGGCGTGCCCTTCTTCTCGATCTCCGGCTCGGAGTTCGTGGAGATGTTCGTGGGCGTCGGCGCCAGCCGGGTGCGTGACCTGTTCGAGCAGGCCAAGAAAAACGCCCCCTGCATCGTGTTCATCGATGAGATCGATGCGGTCGGCCGCCAGCGCGGCGCCGGCTTAGGCGGCGGCAACGACGAGCGCGAGCAGACCCTCAACCAGCTGCTCACCGAGATGGACGGCTTTGAGGGCAACACCGGCATCATCATCGTGGCCGCCACCAACCGCCCGGATGTGCTGGATGCGGCCCTGATGCGGCCGGGCCGCTTCGACCGCCAGGTGGTGGTGGATCGCCCCGATTACGCCGGCCGCCTGCAGATCCTGGAGGTGCATGCCCGCGGCAAAACCCTGGCCAAGGACGTGGACCTCGACAAGGTGGCCCGCCGCACCCCCGGCTACACCGGCGCCGATCTGGCCAACCTGCTGAACGAGGCGGCGATCCTGGCGGCCCGCCACCAGCTCAGCGAAATCTCGATGGACGAGGTGAACGATGCGATCGAGCGGGTGATGGCGGGTCCGGAGAAGAAGGACCGGGTGATGAGCGAGAAGCGCAAGCGCCTGGTGGCGTATCACGAGGCTGGCCACGCCCTGGTGGGCGCCCTGATGCCGGATTACGACCCGGTGCAGAAGATCAGCATCATTCCCCGCGGCAATGCCGGCGGCCTCACCTTCTTCACCCCCAGTGAGGAGCGGATGGAATCGGGTCTCTATTCGCGCGCCTATCTGCAGAATCAGATGGCGGTGGCCCTGGGTGGTCGTGTCGCCGAGGAGATCGTCTACGGCGAGGACGAGGTGACCACCGGCGCCTCCAACGACCTGCAGCAGGTGGCGCGAGTGGCTCGTCAGATGGTCACCCGCTTCGGCATGAGCGACAAGCTCGGCCCGGTGGCCCTGGGCCGCAGCCAGGGCGGCATGTTCCTCGGCCGCGACATCGCCGCCGAGCGCGACTTCTCGGAGGAGACTGCCGCCGCCATCGATGAGGAGGTGAGTGAGCTGGTGGCCGAGGCCTACCGCCGCGCCACCACCGTGCTCACCGCCAACCG
>JBILEP010000210.1:0-4220 GCA_044352045.1 Cyanobium sp.
CGCCCTCGGGCCCCAGGCTGCCGGGGTGGTGCTGCTCAACGCCGCCGGTCCGTTCCGCGACGAGCAGGTGGAGCCGCAGGGCTGGGGGGCGATCAGCCGCCGCACCATCGGCGCCGCCCTGTTGCGGAGCCCGGTGCTGCAGCGGCTGCTGTTCGAGAACCTGCGCCGACCGGCCACGATCCGCCGCACCCTGAACCAGGTGTACCTCGACCGCACCAACGTCGATGAGGCGCTGGTGGAAGCGATTCGCCGCCCCTCCCTCGATCCCGGCGCCTTCGGGGTGTTCCGCACGGTGTTCGACATCCCCCGGGGCCAGCCGCTCGATGAGCTGTTCGCCGAGCTGCGCGCGCCGCTGCTGCTGCTCTGGGGGATCCGCGATCCCTGGATCAACGCCGCCGGCCGGCGGGCGAATTTCCAGCGCCACGCCCCGGCCGCGACCCGCGAGGTGGTGCTGGAGGCGGGCCACTGCCCCCACGATGAGGTCCCCTCCCAGGTGAATGCGGCGCTGCTGGACTGGCTGGCCGACCTGCCGGCGGGGTCGCCGGCGGCGAACGCCGCTAGGGTCGGCGCGGAGTCATCGCCCGCCCATGCCGCTGGCCCGCGCCTCTGAGCCCTACCACCACTGGCTGTACAGCGATCCCACCAGCGGCGACCAGCTGCGCGTGGTGCCCGAGCGGGGTGGCCTGCTGAGCGGCTGGCGCTGCGGCGGGCGGGAGCTGCTCTACTTCGACGCCGAGCGCTTCGCCGATCCCGCCCTGTCGGTGCGGGGCGGCGTACCGGTGTTGTTCCCGATCTGCGGCAACCTGCCCGACGACACCCTGCCCCTGCCCCAGGGCAACTTCCGCCTGCCCCAACACGGCTTTGCCCGCACCATGGCCTGGGAGCTGGAGGAGCTGGCCGATCAGGGGGTGCGCCTGGTGCTCGAGGACGACGCGGCCAGCCGCGCCCAGTTTCCCTTCCCCTTCCGCCTGGAGCTGGAGTACCGCCTGGAGAGCGAGGCCCTGGCGATCACCGTCCGGGTGCGCCATCGCGGGGAGCCGAACAGCGGGGTGATGCCCTTCAGCCTGGGGCTGCACCCTTATCTGGCGGTGAGCGACCCGGCGGCGGTCGACCTGGTGGGCTTGCCCGCCCGCTGCCTCGATCACCACACCATGGAGCCCGCCGCCACGCACAGCCAGCTGCAGGAGCTCGGGCGCGGCGTCGACCTGCTCTGCCAGGCCAGCGGGCCCGTGAGGCTGCTCGACCCGGCGGCGGGACGCACGATCACCCTGGAGGCCAGCCCACCCTTCGACCAGGTGGTGATCTGGACGGATCCGCCGCGGCCGATGGTCTGCCTGGAGCCCTGGACCGGCCCGCGGGGCGCCCTGATCAGTGGCGAAGGGCGACTGGAGCTGGCCGCCGGCGAAAGCCTGGAGCTGGGCGCCCGCTATCGCGTCAGCGATCTCTGAGCGCCGCCCGGCGGTGGCGGCGATGGAGCGGCCACCCCGGGCAGGCGTCCGGGGGCCAACTGGTTGAGGGGATCGAACTGGCGCTTGACCGCCTCGATCAAGCTGCGGGCCGGGGCGTCGCTCCAGGCGGGCAGGGCGGAGCCGGCCGGCTGCCGCAGCACGGTCAGCCAGCCCCCCAGATCCCGGCAGCGACGCCGCAGCTCCTGCACCCGACTGCCGCCCAGGAGCGAGGCGGCAGCCCAGGCGATGCCGAGCCCGCTGCCCGCGGCCAGGTCGAGCGGCAGGCCGGCGAGTTCCGGGGCGGCCAGCAGCTCGAAGGCCCGGTCGGGGCGCACCCCCAGCCTTAGCAGCCAGTCGGTCGGGGCGCCACCCCGGGCGACTGCCAGCAGGGCCGGCAGATCCGCAGCCGCGATCGGCCGCAAGGGCAGGGCACTGCGCTCGCCGATGGCGGCGCTCTGCTCCTCCAGGCTCACGGCCGCCACGCTCGCCAGGGCGATGAGCAGCAGGGGCTGGGCCTCCAGGCCGGCGGCGGCGGCGAGGGGAGCGCTCCAGAGATCGACCCGCTCGGGGGTGAGGGAGGAGCCGAGCAGCCAACGGGCCAGGGGCGCCAGCACCTCAGGCGGCCCCTGCGCCAGCAGGCCGCGGCGATGGACCGGCAGCGGCAGGGTGCGCAGGGTGACCTCCGTGATCAGGCCGAGGGAGCCCCAGCTGCCGGTGAACAGACGCATCAGGTCGTAACCGGCCACGTTCTTCACCACCCGGCCCCCGGCTCGGGCCGCCACCCCGTCGGCCCGCAACAAGCGCAGGCCGATCAGCTGGTCACGCACCCCCAGGTAGCGCTGGCGATAGCCACCGGCCATGCCGCGGGCCACCAGGCCACCGACGCTGCCTGGCGCCTCCCCCCAGGGGGCATCGAGGGCGAGCCACTGGCGATGGGGGGCGAGGGCCTCCTGCACCGCCGCCAGGGGGGCGCCCGCCTCCACCGTGAGGGTGAAGTCGCCGGGATTGTGCTCGACGATCCGATCGAGGCGGGCGCAGCTCACGACCTCCGCGGGCTGGGAGAGGGGCGGCCCCCAGTCGAGGCGGCTGCCCAGGCCGGCCGGCAGCCAGGCACGGCCCTGCTGGTGCAGGTCCCGCACCAGCTTCGGCAGTTCGTGGGGCTCGGGACGCATCACGGCACGATGGTGCCATGGCGCAGGCGACGGCTGAACTGAAGGTGGTGGTGATCGACGACGATCCCACCGGCTCCCAGACCGTGCACAGCTGCCCGCTGCTGCTGCGCTGGGATGCCGCCAGCCTGGCGGAAGGTCTGGCCCACCCCTCGCCGTTGCTGTTCCTGCTGGCGAACACCCGCGCCCTAGCGCCGGCCCCGGCCGAGGCCAGGGTGCGGGAGATCTGCCGCGCCCTGCGGCCAGCCCTGGCGGCAATGGCCAGGCCCTGGCTGGTGGTGAGCCGGGGCGATTCCACCCTGCGTGGCCACTTCCCCCTGGAGGTGGAGGTGATCGCCGCCGAGCTCGGCCCCTTCGACGCCACGCTCTTGGTGCCCGCCTTCCTGGAGGGGGGGCGCACCACCGTCGACGGCGTGCACCGACTGCACGGCCGGCCGGTGCACGAGAGCGAGTTCGCCCGCGACCGCCTCTTCGGCTACCGCAGCAGCCATCTGCCCGACTGGGTCGCGGAGAAGAGCGGCGGCCGCATTCCTGCCGCCGCGGTGGCGCAGATCGGCCTGGCGGAGCTGGAGGCCGGCGGCGAGGGCCTGCGCCGGCGCCTGGCGGACTTCTCCAGCAACGCCATGGTGGCGGTGGACGCGGAGCAGCCGCGCCATCTGGCGGCCCTGGGGGCGGCGGTGCGGGAGCTGGTCGCCGGGGACGCTGGGGAACGCTGGGGCCGCCCCTGCCGCTTCCTGTTCCAGAGCGCCGCCTCCCTGCTCAACGGCCTAGCGGACCTGCCGCCGCCTCCTCTCACGGCCGCCGCCCTGGCGGGGCTGCGGCGGCGGGAGCCCACAGGGGCGGACCCCGAAGGGACGAACCCCACAGGGGCGAGGCTGCCGGGGCTGGTGCTGGTGGGCTCCCATGTGCCCCTGGCCGACGCCCAACTGGCGCGGCTGCTGGCCGAACCGGGCTGCGGCGCCGTGGAGATCCCAGTGGCCCGCGTCCAGCGGGTGCTGGAGGGGCCCTTGCCCGACCGGCTGCTCGCCTCCCTGGAGGTGGAGTGGCGCCAAGCCCTGGAGGCCCAGCTGGCGGCGGGTCGCACGCCGGTGCTTCACACCAGCCGTGGGGAGGTGCTCTGCCGCCATCCCGCCGAACGGCGGGCCCTCGGGCTGGCCCTCGCCGCCGTCATGGCGCGGCTGGCCGCCTCCCTGGCGCCACGGCTGGGCTACCTGATCAGCAAGGGGGGCATCACCAGCCACACCCTGCTGGCCGATGGGCTGGAGCTGGCTTCGGTGGAGCTGCAGGGGCAGCTGCTGCCCGGGCTGTCGCTGGTGCGGGCGCCGCGCGGGGGCGTTGCCGGGGCGGCGGGGCTGCCCGTGCTCACCCTGCCTGGCAATCTCGGCGGAGCAGACACCTTGCTGGAGGTGTGGCGGCAGATGGAAGGGGCCTGAGGCTCCCTGTTGCCGGCCCGGATCCGGCCCATGCTCACTCCGAGCCGGCGTAACTCTCGGCCAGCAACTCCACAGGATGGCGCACAGGGATCGGCCGGGGGGCCGCGGGCATGTGCTGGCGGATCTGGAGGGTGCAGCCGATGTTGGCGCTCACCGCCAGGTCGGCGGCG
>JBILEP010000211.1:0-4217 GCA_044352045.1 Cyanobium sp.
AAGCTGGCGAAGGCCACCGCATGGAACATCAGGTCCCACTGGCAGAAGTAGGGGTACTCCCAGCTATCGGGCATCGAGATCACGTCATGGGCGTGCAGGCGCTGCCATTCGCCGTTCTGGGTGCGCCAGCGCTGCGGTGGCGGCGGCGGGGCGGTGGCATCTCCCAGCAGCCAGCGCTGCACGCTCCAGCCGTAATACTTCTTGCCCCAGAGCAGCCCGGCGGCGGCGGTGGTGAGGATGCGCCGCTCCTCCTCATCCAGCCCCGGGGCGCGGCCATCGAAGAACTCCCGCCATTCCCGCTCGCGGGCGGCAAACAGGCCCTCGAACCCCTCCCCAAATGGCTCCTCCCCGGCCGCCGTGCTGGCGGCCCCCCGCAGGCGCAGGGCCACCACCCACTCCTCGCCGGGCGCCAGGGTGCGCTGCAGCCAGCGGGCGGCCTTGGTGCCCCGCTGGGCGGGGTTGATCGCACCCGCCTCCCCAGCGATCAGATGGCGGTGGAAGCCGTCCTTCTGGAACGGCCGCGGATTGGGCTGGCCGTAGAGCCGCTGGTGATTCGTCTCGTTGTCGGTGAACAGCCAGGCGCCCTCCTCCCGGCAGCGCAGCTCGTAGCGGCCCAGGCCACCTCCGGGCAGGGCCACCAGCACGTCGCCGTCCAGCTCCATCGGCGTCTCCCGCTCATCGGGATAGCCCCATGACCAGGTGTTGCGCTGCCAGAGGGTGGGCAGCAGGTGCAACGGCGCCGGATCGGGGCCGCGGTTGATCGCCCGCAAACGGATGGCCAGGTCGTCGGGCGCGGCCTTGGCCACCTCCACAACCACATCGAAATAGCGTCCCTCGTTGAAGATGCCGGTATCCACCAGCTCGAACTCCGGCTGGTCGCGGCCCCGCTGCTGGTTTTCCGCCAGCAGCCGCTCGTAGGGGAAGCGCTGCTGCGGATATTTATAGAGCCCCCGCAGGAAGCTGTGGGTGGGGGTGTTGGCGAGGTGGAAGAAGTAATCCTTCACGTCTTCCCCGTGGTTGCCCTCGCCATTGGCCAGGCCGAAGGGCCGCTCCTTGAGGATCGGATCCAGCCCGTTCCACAGCGCCATCGAGAAGCACAGCCGGCACTCCCGATCGCACAGGCCCAGCAGGCCGTCCTCCCCCCAGCGGTAGACCCGGGAGCGGGCGTGGTCATGGGGGAAGGAGCGCCAGGCGTCGCCATCGGCGGAGTAGTCCTCCCGCACGGTGCCCCACTGGCGCTCCGGCAGGTAGCTGCCCCACAGATCCCAGGGCACCCCGTCGTGGTCGCGCTCGGCGATGCGGCGCAGTTCCGAGGAGAGCAGGGCGTCGTCCGCCTCCGATTGGCTGCTCATGGGGCCTCCAGCAGGGCGGCGCCGATGCGCAGGGCGTTGGCGATCACGGTGAGCCCGAAGCCCACCGCCGGGCAGCTGGGGAAGACGCTGGCATCGGCGATCCAGAGGTTGGCGAGCTGGTGGCTGCGGCCGCGCAGATCCACCACCGAGCTGGCCGGGTCGCTGCCCATGCGGCAGGTGCCGCAGACATTGCCCATCGCCGGCAGCGGCGACTCGCCGCGGGGGTGGATCGGGAAGGGCGTCACCACCGTGCAAAGGGGATCGCGCTCCACCCGGCTGATCGTGTCGAGCCAGCGGTAGACGAGGCGGTCGTGGGCTTCGCGGTTGTTCGGCACGTACTGGATCTGCAGGGAGGGACCCCGCAGCGTCACCCGGTTCTCGGGGTCGGGGCGCACGGCGCTCATCGCCCACCAGGTGATCGTGCGGGAGGCGAGGCTGCGCAGGCCCGCGCGGGGCAGCAGGCGGGTGACCAACGAGAGCACCGGCGGCGATTCGGCGAACTGGGCGTCCTGCAGGACGCCGCCACCGCTCTGGATCGAGCCCAGCGGGAAACTCACATTCTTGTCGCCCCAGTAGTAGTCGGTGATGCCCAGGCTGCGGGCGAAGCGGGCGGAGGTGGGGGCGGCGGCCCGCTGCAGGATGGCGCTGAGCTGGGGTTTCATCAGGTTGCGGCCCACCTGGTCAGACCCGTTCGCCAGGCCGCGCGGGTGGCGATCGGTGGCGGAGCGCAGCAGGATCTCGGCGGTGTTGATCGCGCCGGCCGCCAGCACCACCTGATCGGCGGCGAACAGCCACAGCTGGCCATCGATCTGGGCCTCCACCCCCCGCACCGCCGTGCCGCCGGGGTTGACGTGCAGGCGCCGCACCTGGCAGCGCTCCCGCACCGTGACCGAAGGGGCGCGGCGAGCGGGTTCAACGCCGAAGAGCTGGGCGTCGCCGCTGGCCCCCGGCGGCGCTTCCGCCCAGCTCAGGGGGAGGTCATAGGGGTGGGTGCCCTGGCGCTGCAGCGAGCCGCGCAGCTCCTCCAGGAAGGGTTCGATCGGCCGGGGGCGGTGGGGGAAGTCGGCGCGGCGCGGCGGCTCGGTGGGATCCACCCCCGAGCGCCCGTGCACCCGGTAGAGGGCCTCAGCCCGGTCGTAGTAGGGGGCGAGCTCGTCGTAGCCGATCCCCCAGGCGGGCACCGGCCCCTCCTGCAACGCCAGGCCGCTAAATTCCCGCTCCCGCAGGCGCTCCAGCACGCCGCCCCAGATCTTGCTGTTGCCGCCGAGGGCATAGAGGGTCTGGGGGGCGAAGGGATCGCCATCCGGACCAAACCAGGGCTCAGCGGCGTGGTAGCGGGCCTTGCGGAACAGCTCCACATCCGCCGCCTGCGGATCGGCCGGCGCCATCGGCCCGCCCCGCTCCAGCAGCAGCACCCGGCGACCGGCGGCCGCCAGGGGCAGGAGCAGGCTGCCGCCGGCGGCGCCGCTGCCGATCACGATCACGTCGTAGTGCTGGTCGTCGATGATCATGGCCAGATGTAGATCAGCAGAAACAGGAGAATCCAGATCACATCCACGAAGTGCCAGAACAGCGACACCGACGTGACGCCCGCCTCGCCCCCTTCGTAATTGCCGGGCCGGAAGGAGCGGCCCAGCATCAGCGCCATCAGCAGGATGCCCGTGATCACATGCAGGCCGTGGAAACCGGTGAGCAGATAGAAGATGCCCCCGAACACGCCGTCGCGCAGGCTGAAGCTGAGCCCGCGCCATTCGATCGCCTGGCCCACCACGAAAGTGGCCCCCATCGCCATCGTCAGCAACCACAGGCCGCGGAAACGCCAGAGGCGCCCGCGCTGCAGCTGAATCTCGGCGAACCAGGCCACAAAGCTGCTGCTCACCAGGATGAGCGTGTTGATCAGGGGAGCTCGCACCTCCAGGCCCTCCACCCCGGCGGGCAACCAGAGGGGGGAGGAGAGCTTCAGTACGACATAGCCGGCAAAGAAGGCCAGGAAGATCACACTCTCCGAGCAGAGGAAGATGATCATTCCGGTGAGGTTGTGAGCCTCGCCGTGGGGATGGGCCGGCGGCCGGGACTCGAGGGGGGTGAGGCTGGTCATGGTTCCGCCCGCAGGGCCCGCTGCACGTAGCGCTCCTCCTCGGCGACGAGGGGTCGGTCGAGACCGTAGCCGTAGGGGCCGTTGAGCACGGTGGGAACGTCGTTCTCGAAATTCTCCAGCGGGGGGGGAGAGGGCAGCAGCCACTCCAGGCCGATGGCATTCCAGGGATTGGGGCCTGCCTTCTCCCCCCGCACCCAGGCGCTCACCAGGTTGAGCAGGAACGGAATCGTGGCCACGCCCAAGAGGAAGGCCCCCAGGCTGGCCAGCACATTGGCAAGGGCAAATTCCGGGTCGTAGGAGGCGACGCGCCGCGGCATCCCCATCAGACCGGCCCAGTGCATCGGCAGGAAGTTGAGCGCACTGCCGAGGAAGGTGAGCAGGAAGTGCAGCTTGCCCAGACCTTCATACAGCAGGCGGCCGGTGAATTTAGGAAACCAATGATAGATCGCGGCAAACACACCGAAGGTGATCGTATTGAAGATCACATAATGAAAATGGCCCACCACAAAATAGGTGTTGCCCACATGGATATCCACCGGCACGGTGGCGAGCATCACGCCGGTGATGCCGGCGAAGATGAAGTTCACCAAACCGCCCAGGCAGAACAGCATCGCCGTGCTGAGTCGCAGCTTGCCACGCCAGAGCGTCGCGATCCAGGCGAACACCTTGATGCCGGTGGGCACGGCGATCAGCATCGTGGTGACCATGAACAGATTGCGCATCCACTGGGGCGTGCCGCTATAGAACATGTGGTGCACCCACACGAT
>JBILEP010000021.1:0-13926 GCA_044352045.1 Cyanobium sp.
GATCTGGCCCGACTGGACCAGTTTGACCAGCGACTGGTTCGCGGTCTGCATGCCGTCGAAGCCACTGCGGGCCATCAGCGCCTCAATTTCGTCCAGTTCGCCGCGCTGGATGTAGTCGCGGCAGGCATCGGTATTGATGAACAGTTCGTGAAAGGCACAGCGTTTGCCGTCCGTGGTCTTGACCAGCCCTTGCGAGATCACCGCCAGCAGTGATTCCGAGACCTCCTTGCGCACCTGCTCTTTCTCCTCCGGCGGAAACATGCCGATCACCCTCTCAACCGTGCGCACGGCGGAGTTGGTGTGCAGCGTGCCCAGCACTAAGTGGCCAGTCTGGGAGGCTTCAAGGGCGATGGCGAGTGTCTCCTGGTCACGAATTTCGCCGATCAGGATCACATCTGGATCCTCCCGCAGGGCGGCGCGCAGGGCAGATTTGAAAACCTTGGTGTGCAGCCGCACCTCCCGTTGGCGAATCAACGACTGACGGCTTTCATGCACGAACTCGATCGGGTCTTCAATGGTAAGAATATGGCGCTTCATGGTCGCATTAATATAATCAATGATCGCCGCCAGGGTGGTGGTCTTGCCGGAGCCGGTCGGCCCAGTCACGAGCATCATGCCCTTCGGACGCTCGGCCAGATCCCGGAGCACCACGGGCAGGCTGAGATCCTCCATGGTGGCGATCTTCTGAGGGATGAGACGCAGCACCATCGCCGGACCCCGTAGGGATTCCAGCAGGTTGATGCGCACGCGCACGAAGGAGAAGGCATGGCTGCCGTCGTATTCCTTGTCGCGCATGAACAGGTCGATGTCAGCCGGGCCGAGCATCTCCCGCATCCAGTCAAGGAAGGTGGTGCTATCGGTCACGGGCCAGCCGGTGCACACGATGTCACCCCGGCTTCGGAAGCGGGGTTGCTCGCCGACGCCAAGGTGCACATCGGAAAAGTTGCGCTCAGAGGCGAGGCGAACAATGCCTTCAAGGTTGTCGGGCATCCCCGCCAGATCGCCCCACGGGGATTGTTGGAATTCGGCCCCTCCGCCGTGGAAGCGCTCGGCGGGCGGCGGCGGCGGCGGCGCCGGCTGGAGGGACGAGGGGGTCATCGCGAAGGGCAATTCGGCCATACCACCACACAAGCGCTAAAGACCAGCATTTTTACGATAGCGTCATTGTTGAGGAGCCTCCCACCGCTTGCCGTGGGGATGCGGAGCCAGAGATCCCTAGGATCCACATGACCGCCCCTGCTCCTTGACGGATCCCGTCCACTCCCCGCCCGGCCACTCCACCGGGGACCTCGACGACGCGGGCGGGGGCCCCACCGCGGCTGCGGCTTCCGAGGCGCGGAAGCCGCAGATCACCCTGGTGCTCGGCACCCGGCCGGAGGCGATCAAGCTGGCGCCGGTGATCCGCGCCTTCCAGCAGCATCCGGAGTTCCACACCCGGGTGGTGCTCACCGGCCAGCACCGGGAGATGGTCAGCCAGGTGATGCGGCTGTTCGGCCTGGAGGCCGACCTCGACCTGGCCCTGATGGCCCCGAACCAGACCCTCACCCACGTCACCTGCGCCACCCTGCAGGGTCTACGGGAGGAGTTCGGCCGGCACCGGCCCGATCTGGTGCTGGTGCAGGGCGACACCACCACCGCCTTCGCCAGCGCCCTGGCGGCGTTCTACGAGCAGATCCCGGTGGGGCATGTGGAGGCCGGCCTGCGCACCGACAACCTGTTCGACCCCTTCCCGGAGGAGGCCAACCGCCGCCTGATCTCCCAGCTGGCCCTGCTGCACTTCGCCCCCACCGAGCGCTCCGCCGCCAACCTGAAGGCCTCTGGGGTGGTGGGGGAGACCATCACCACCGGCAACACGGTGATTGACGCCCTGCTGCTGATGGCGGAAACGGCGCCGGAGCTGGAGATCGAGGGCCTCGACTGGCAGCGCCAGCGGGTGCTGCTGGCCACGGTGCACCGCCGGGAGAACTGGGGGCAGCGCCTCCAGGACATCGGCCAGGGCTTCCTGTCGGTGCTGGAGCGCTTTCCCGACACCGCCCTGCTGCTGCCGCTGCACCGCAACCCCACGGTGCGCGAACCGCTGCAGGCGCTGCTGGGCGGCCATCCCCGCGCCTTCCTCACCGAGCCCCTCGACTACGACCGACTGGTGGCGGCGATGCGCGGCTGCACCCTGCTGCTCACCGATTCCGGCGGCCTGCAGGAGGAGGCACCGGCCCTGGGCAAGCCGGTTTTGGTGCTGCGGCGCACCACCGAGCGGCCCGAGGCGGTGGATGCGGGCACCGCCCGGCTGATCGGCACCGACAGCGCCACAATCCTGGCGGAAACCAGCCATCTGCTGGAGCATGAGGGGGCCTACGAGGCCATGGCCCGCGCCCACAATCCGTTTGGCGACGGCCACGCCAGCGAGCGGATCGTGGCGGCGGCGCGGCGCTTCCTGGCCTCCCGCCAGGGCGCCTGAGCCGCCAGGGAGATCAGCGGCGCTTCTTCGCCCAGGGCGGCAGGTCGATGAACACGCGGGTGCCGCTCTCCAGGCCGGAGAGCACCTGGGTGTCGCGGCCGCTGCTGGAGCCGAGCTCCACCGCCTGGAAGCGGGGCTCACGGTCTTTGCCCACCAGCAGCACGCCGGGTTTGCCCCCCTCGGTGACGATCGCCACCGTGGGCACCACGGTCTGGGGGGCCATGCGGCCGGTCTGGAAGTCGACGTCGGCGGTCATGCCGATGCGCAGCTCCGGCGGCGGCTCCACCAGAGCCAGCTTCACCTCAAAGGAGGTGACGTTGTTCACCTTGACGGCCCGGGGGGCGATCTGGCGGAGGATGGCGGCGAAGCGCCGGTCGGGGAAGGCGTCGACGCGCACCTTGGCGGGCATGCCCACCCGCAGGCGGCCCAGGTCGCTCTCGGGCACCTTGGCCACCACCTCCAAACCGCGGGCCAGCTCCACTAGCGAAGAGCTGGTGGCCCCCGCCGTGGCGGAGGCGGTGGTGGTGGGGGTGACAAAGGCGCCGGCATCGGCGAAGCGCTGGCTGATCACCCCATCGAACGGGGCCCGCACCATCAGGTCGCCCAGCTCCACCCCCCGCTGCTGTAGCCGCTCCCGGGCGGCGACCAGGGCCGCCTGATCCACCTGGTACGTGGCGAGGGCGGCGCTGTACTCATCGGCGCTGATGGCGCCATTGGCATAGAGCTGGCGCCGGCGCTGCCACTCGTTGCGGCTGCGGGTGAGGCGCGCCTCGGCGGCGAAGATCTCGGCCCGCAGCTCCCCGAGACGGTCGGCCAGATCGCCAGCATCCATGCGGGCCAGGGGCTGGCCACGCCGCACCAGATCGCCCTCCTCCACAAAGATCTCCTCCACCTGCCCCTGGCGTTGCGGGCTGACGTTGACCCGCTCAACGGCATCGAGCTCGCCGCTGGCGGTGACCACCCCCGGCAGGCTCTCCCTTCGGGCCAGCACGGTGTAAGGGGTGAGGTCGGAGCGGGCGGCGGCAATCTGCTGCTGCTTCCAGATCCCCAGGCCGGTGAGGGGGCCGACGACGACCAGCAGGCCAACCCACAGGCGTTTGTGGCGCCAGAGGGAGCGGCGGGGCGGGGGGCCAGCCGGCGCCGAGCGCGGCTCCCCGGGCGCCCGGAGCGGGGCAACGGGGGCGCCGGGTGCCGGCGCGGGAGCCGGGGCGACCGGCAGGAGGGGGCGTGGAGCTGAAATGGTCTGTTACATCGCTGCGGCAAGTCTCGCGCCTCGGGGCCGTTCCCGGCGGATCGGGCTCGTAGATTCCAGCCCATGCTCAAAGCCGGAATCGTCGGCCTGCCCAACGTGGGCAAGTCGACCCTGTTCAACGCCCTGGTGGCCAACGCCCAGGCCCAGGCGGCCAATTTCCCCTTCTGCACGATCGAGCCCAACAGCGGCGTGGTGGCGGTGCCCGACGAACGCCTGCAGCGATTGGCCGCGCTCTCCTCCTCCAGGGAGATCATCCCCACGCGGGTGGAGTTCGTGGACATCGCCGGACTGGTGAAGGGGGCCAGCCAGGGGGAGGGCCTGGGCAACAAGTTCCTCGCCAACATCCGCGAGGTGGACGCGATCGTCCATGTCGTCCGCTGCTTCGAAGACGACGATGTGATCCATGTCTCCGGCTCGGTGGATCCGCTGCGCGACATTGAGGTGATCGAGCTCGAACTGGCCCTCTCCGACCTCGCCCAGGTGGAAAAGCGGCGGGAGCGCCTGAAGAAGCAGCTGCGCACCGGGAAGGAAGCCCAGCTGGAGGATGGCGCCCTGGAGCGCATCCAGAAGGCGCTGGAGCAGGGCGCCGCCGCCCGCAGCGTGGCCCTCAGCGAGGAGGAAGCGCCGCTGATCAGGCCCCTCGGCCTGCTCACCGCCAAACCGATGATCTACGCCGCCAACGTGTCGGAGAACGATCTGGCCGCGGGCAACGCCGACGTGCAGAAGGTGCAGGCCCTGGCGGAGCGGGAGGGGGCCGCCACGGTGACCATCTCGGCCCAGGTGGAGGCCGAGCTGATTGAGTTGCCCGCAGCGGAGCGGCTCGAATTCCTGGAGGGGCTCGGCGTGCAGGAGGGCGGCCTGCGCAGCCTGATCCGGGCCACCTATGCCCTGCTGGGCCTGCGCACCTACTTCACCACCGGCGAGAAAGAAACGCGGGCCTGGACGATCCGAGCGGGCATGACCGCCCCCCAGGCCGCCGGCGTGATCCACACCGACTTCGAGCGCGGCTTCATCCGCGCCCAGACGATCGGCTGGCAGCAGCTGCTGGAGGCCGGCTCCCTGGTGGAAGCCCGCAACCGCGGCTGGCTGCGCAGCGAAGGGAAGGAGTATGTGGTGGCCGAGGGCGATGTGATGGAGTTCCTGTTCAACGTCTGAGGCGGCGGATCGCTCCGCGACCGATCGCGACCTGCTTAGGGTGCAGCGCCGGTGGGAAGCACCATGCCGGACACTGACGCGACCCAGGCCGACGCCATTCGCGCCTGCCTGGACGAGGGCCGCCTCCAGGAGGCGGGCGTGAAGTTGCGGGAGGCGCTGGCCCGCTGGCCTGGGGAGCCACGGCTGCTGCGGCTCGGTTCGGAGGTGCACCGCGCCCTGGGCGATCTGGAGGCTTCCCTGGCCCTGGCACGCCTCTGGATCGAGCGGGACCCCGAGGACTGGCAGGGCTATGGGCGAGCGGCGGCGGACCTGGTGGCGCTGGGTCGGCGGGAGGAGCTGGAGGCGCTGGGTGCCCGGGTGCGCGCCAGGCTGCCAGGCCCTCTGCTGTCGCAACTCGCCGATCCGCCGGAGCCGGGGGCGATCGGCCGCATCCTGGCCAAGAATCCGCGGCGGGTCGAGCTCTGGGTCCGGGCTCTGGTGGATCCGGCGTCGCCATCGGCCTGGGGGTCGGAGGGGGAACCCCTGGCGCCCCTGGGGTCCGAGCGCCTGCCGGTACCCCTCCAGTACTGGAGCCAGGGCATGCTCCCCGAACCGCTGGAGGAGATCAGCGCCCGGTGGACCTCGATCCTGCGGGATCTCGGCCTGCCGAGCTTGCAGCGCTTTGACCGTCAGAGCGCTCGCCAATGGATCGGCGACTGCGCGCCGGCCTTCGTGCGTCCCTTCGACAGCGCTTATCACGTCGCCATCGAGTCGGACGTGTTCCGCGTCGCCTTCGCCAGCCGCTGCGCTGCGCTGTACCTCGACTGCGACAACACCCCGACGGAACGGAGCCGCAGCGTGCTCGCCGATGTCCTGCGGGCCCCTTACTCCACGCTCTTTTTCCGCACCGCCAGGCCGATCGTGGCCAACGGCTTTTTCATCAGCCGGCCCCACTGTCCGTTCTTCACCCGTCTGGCCGCCGCGGTGCAGGCCGTGGATTTTTCATTGCTTCCCCAGGACAAGAGCTTTTTCCAGCGGGTCGGCCCGGGCGCCTACAACAGGATCCTCGACGCGCTGGTGGCGCGCGAGCCATGCAAGGTCGTGGCGGGATCGGGGCCCAGTCGCAGCCCCATGCTGGCCTTCGCAACCTGGAGCCTTGGCTTCATCTGCGAGCAGCACGCCAGCCGCGCCTCCCCTCCCCAGCCGATCCGCCATGGGGGCTGGAGCCGCTGGCAGGAGGACCTCCCCGAGGCCGAGCGGGCCTGAGGCGAGGGTGGGAAACGGGGTTTTCCAGCAGACTGGGGCCGCAATCGCCCCCACCTCGGCCCATGGCCCAGGCCTCCCCCACCCCAGCCACGAGCCGGACCCGCTTCAGCCGCTCCGGCCTGCGCCTGGCCAGCGGCGGTTTAAGGACGATCGGTCGGGGGGCCGCGGCCGCCGCGCTGCTGGAGGCCCCCGTGGCGGTGATCGAAGAAACCCTGGCGGTGCGGCGGGGCTGGAAGACGCCGGAACAGGCCGCCCTGGCGGCCGGCGCCAAGGTGGGTGTCGCCGCCGTGGGCGGCGGAATCGGGGCCGGCCTGGCCTATGGCCTCGGGGTTCTCGGGGTGGGCAGCCTGCTGGCGCCGGTGGCGCCGGTGCTGCTGCTGGCGGGAAGCGCCACGGTGGTGATGTCCACCGGACTGCGGCTGCGGGCCGCTTTCAGCGCCGGAGCGGAACGGCAGGCCCTCAGGCCCGAACCCCCGGCAGAGTTCATCGACATGGAGGCGGAGCCCGGGGGCAAGGGAGGCGTGATCTGGTTCGTGCCACCCGCCGCCGGTACCTCCGGCCACCCGTCGACGTGAAGCACCGCACCTTCAGCCCGGACGAATGGGGCGCTGCTCGGGGAGAATGGTCGCAGCCTGATCGCCGTCGATGACCTCCGAATCCCAACCCAGCGACGCCCCCGCCCCGGCTCCCCACGACTTCGAGGTGCAGAAGGAGATTCACCGCCAGATCCGCAACGATCCCGACTACGACGATTGGGAGTACGGCACCGAACCCCTGCCCCACGAGGCCTGGGTCGCCCCCGAGGAGGGCGAGAAGCCGGCCGCCTGAACGGCAGCACGCGAATCTTCAGCGCCCCGGCGATCCAGCCCCAGGCCGCCCCAGAAACCGCAGCAGGGGCAGGGTGAGGAGGCAGACGAGGGCCATCCCCAGCCACAGACCCACCCCGTGGCCCTGGCCATCGAGCAGCCAACCGGCCAGGAGCGGAGCCGCGAAGGCACTCAGGGCGAAGCACTGGGAGAACAGCGCCATCGCCAGGCCCCGATGGCTCAGCGGCGCCATCTCCACCACCGCCTCGGTGGCCGTGGGCAGGAAGGCGGCCTCCCCCAACGCCAAGGGCAGCTGGGCGGCTAGCAGCAGCACGAAGCCGTGATCGGTCAGGGCCGAGAGGGCAAGCATCACGGTGCCGCCGGCGAAGCAGCCCAGGCTCAGGCCCAACCCCACCCCCACCGGCCGGCGGGCCATCGCCTGGCCCACGGGCCACTGGAGCAGCACCAGCAGCCCCAGCTGCAGTCCCACCAGCAACGCCCCCAGGCTGTTGGGCAGCGGCGGCCGGCGCAGCCCGCCCCGCACCAGATCGAGGGGTAGGGCGCTTTGCATCAGGGCCGGCAGCGCCGTGGCCACGAGCACCACCGCCAGCAGGGGCAGCAGGGGTGGCAACCAGCCCAGGGCCTTCTCGTCAGCGGCGGCGGCGCCGCGGGGATGGGCGGCCGGCAGGGGGCGGCGCACCAGCAATACCACCAGGGTCAGCAAGCAGACCATGTCCACCAGGTAGATGGCCCGCAGGCGATCGAGCCCGGCCAACACCGCCCCGAGGAGGGCCCCGCTGGCCACCCCGAGGGCATCGGCGCTGCGCACGAGGGCGAAGGCCCGGGCCGAGGCGAGGGGGGGACAGGTGAGCGGCACCGCCAGCTCGATCGCCGGCCAGAACAGGCCGGCGGCGACCCCCAGGAGCAGCTGGCCGGCGAGGTAACCGCCGAAGTGCCGGGCGCCCAGCAGCAGGCTGTCGCCGCCCAGGCCGCTCACCACGGTGAGCAGCACGGGCAGGGAGCAGGGCAGGCCCCGATCGAGCAGGACGCCGCTGAGAAAGCGACCGAGGGTGCCAGCCAGGGCGGCCAGGGCCACGCCGCCGGTGACGCGGCCGGCGCTGAAGGCCTCCTGATGGAACACGATCGGCGTGAGGTAGAGCACGCCCCCCGCCCCGGCCATGGCGATCAGGCGGATTCGGGCCAGATGACGCAGCGGCGCGGGAAACTGGAACCACCAGGACCACCCCCTGGCCGCGTCCCGTGCTGCGCCAGACCCTCCGCCCGTTTTCTCTTCCGTCACGTCGCCGGGGCTGCCTGGGGTCGATGCGGGCCAGTCTGCTGGTGGCCCTGGCCGGCGGGGCCCTGTTCGCCGCCGTGATGGCCGGCGGGGCACCGCCGGTGGCGGCCGCCGAGCAGTTGGACCTGCGGCTGGAGGCCCTGACGATTCCGATCCCCCTGGATCAGCTGGAGGCCCTCAGCCGGGGGGAGCGATTGCCAGCGGGTTCCGGCGGGGAGGAACTGCAGGTGTGGATGAGCCTGCTGCGCCCCCAAAACCAGCGGGATCTGCTGCGCCTCCTGCAGGTTCCCGTGCTGCGCGACCGCAGCTTCGGCCGCCAGTTGCTCGACAGCTGGGCGGGCAGCCAGATGCTGGCGGAGCTGGGCGGCCTGCTCACCACCCCCGATGGCCGCAGCACCACGCCACTGCTGCAGAGCACCCTGCTGCGACTGCTGGAGGAGGGGCGGGATGTCACGGCGATCGACCTGCTGCGTCGCCTGCCGCCGCAGCGGCTGACCCTGCAGCTGGATGGTCTGGTGGCCCTGGCCGAGCGCTGGCGCGAGCAGCTGCGGCAGCAACAGGAGGCCCTGGAGGGGCTGCGACGGCTGGCGCTCGACAGCCATCCGAGCCGACCACTGGCCTTTGCCGACGGCGAAGGGATGCCCCTGCGCCGTTTCGCTCTGAGCGTGCCCCACCGGAGCGAGGCCCTGCCCCTGGAACTCTGGCCGGCGCGGCCTTCCCTCTATGAACCCGGCAAACGGCGGCCCTGGCTGCTGATGATGCCCGGCCTGGGGGGCACGGCGGAGCAGCTGCGCTGGCTGGCCGCCGTTCTGGCCGACCGGGGCTGGCCGGTGGTGGTGGTGCAGCACCCCGGCAGCGACGCGGCCGCGATGAAGGCGGCCCTGGCGGGGCAGATCCTGCCTCCGGGGGCGGAGACCCTGCCCACCCGTCTGGCGGATGTGCAGGCGGTGCTGATCGCCCAGCGGCAGGGGCGGCTGGGGATCGAGGGCGACGGGTTGGTGCTGGTGGGCCATTCCCTGGGGGGCCTCACGGCCCTGCTGGCGGCGGGGCTGGCGCCGGTGCCTGGCCTGGAGGGGCGCTGTCGCCAGGCCATGGAGCGGCTGCCGATCAACAATCCCTCCCGTCTGCTGCAATGCCAGCTGGTGAGCACCGGTCTGCCGGCGACACCGCCCCGGCCGGCGGATCTGCGCGGCGTGGTGGTGCTCAACGGCTTCGGCAGCCTGCTGTGGTCCGGCCGGGGTCTGGCTCCGCTGCCGGTCCCGGTGCTGATGGCCGGCGGCAGCCTCGACCTGGTGACCCCGCCGGTGGAGGAGTTGCTGGGGGTGTTCCTGCCGGCGGGGGACCGCCGCAGCCGGCTGGTGCTGGTGGAGGGGGGAAGCCATTTCTCCCCGGTGCGGGTGGCGGCGAGGGAGGAGGACCTGTTCCGCCTCGGCAGGGAGCTGGTGGGCCAGGACCCCCGCACCGTGCAGCGCCTGCTGCTGCGCCTGACCAGCGAATTCCTGCAGACCCTGGAGCAGCCGGTGCTGCTGCCCTCCCAGCGCCGGGTGCAGGAGGGGGTGACGGCCTATGTGCTGGATCCGGAGCAGGCGAAACGCTGGCGAGCGCTGTTGCGGCCGTGAGAGCTCGGGCCTGGGCGATCAAGCAGGGGCGAGCAGGCGGGGTTGCGCCAGGCTGGCGGAATTGCGCACATTCACGACACAAATGTATACAGCCAAGGGAGTGTTGCTGCGGGAGCCATGGCTACGTTGCCGGCAGGAGCCTAGGCAACCCTTCCCGAAACCATGCGCATTTCAAGAAGCAGGCTTTCCCGATCCCAGGCAGCGGTCCTGACCGGTCTTGGCCTCAGCGGGCTCGGGCTGCTGCTGGCCACGCCCAGCCCAGCCGAGGCGACCAGCGTGAGCGTGCAGGCGTTCGATAGCGGCAACTACTGCGACTACGATAACCCGATTGGCGCTTTTTACTGCCCCACACACCATAAACCTACCGATACCAATTACACCACCGGCTACATCGACTTTAGCAGCGCTGACGTTGACGTTGCCTATCGCGGCTTTTTCACGTTCGACCTGAACAGCCAGGCGATCATCGACGCCCTGGCGGCCAATCAACAGCTCACCGCAGCAACCATGCGGGCCAAGAACTTCAAGGTTCGCTGCGGTGTCACCAATCCGACTGGATCATCGTGCCCGCCATCGTTCTATGGGCAGACAGTGTCACTTCATGGCGTCAATGGCAGCATCACAGACCTGATCAACGGCACCAGCAGCTTCAACGACCTCGGCCAGGGAACAGCCTATGCCGCCGTTTCTTTTACCGACATTCCCCCCGAGAATAACGACACTTCTTTTTCCATCAATCCGCAGGGATTGGCTTTGGTGAGCAGCAAGCTTGGCCAGCAGCTGGCCCTCAGCAGCCGCAATAATCGGGAGGTTGGACAGAGCAGTCAAAGTCCCACCTATGTCTTTGGCTCCCCCGCCAACGCCCGCACGGATCTGCCGGTGTTCCTCGATCTGACCTTCCAGTCCCAGGGCGGTACGGGGGTACCGGGTCCGCTGCCCTTGCTGGGGGCCGCTGCCGCCTACAGGGTCAGCCGTCGGCTGCGGCGCCGCACCCTCAGAAGCGGATGCGGGGATCCAGCAGGGCAACCAGCAGATCCACCGCCACGGTGACCAGCACCACCAGGGCCGCCACCACCACCACGATCCCCTGCACCAGGGGGTAGTCGCGCTGGGCGATCGCCTCCTGCAGGCGGAAGGCGATGCCCGGCCAGGAGAAGGTGACCTCGATCAGCAGGGCGCCGCCGATCAGGGAGGCCACTGTGATGCCGGTGATGGTGAGCACCGGCAACAGGGCGTTGGGCAGGGCATGGCGAAGCACCACGCGCCGCTCGCTGAGGCCGCGGCTGCGGGCGGCCTCCACATAGTCGGAGCCGAGAGCGCGGCGCAGGTTGAGGCGCAGGGCATTGGTGAACACACCGCTGAGCAACAGGCCGAGGGTGGCGGCGGGCAGGCAGAGATGGCGCAGGGAACCCGCGAACTGTTGAAGATCCCCGGCGCGCAGGCTGTCGAGCAGATAGAACCCGCTGCCGCTGGGCGGCACCAGGGTGGCGGGGAAGCGACCGCCCACCGGCAGCCAACCGAGCCAGACGGCGAACACCAGCTGCACCACCATCGCCGCCCAGAAGGGGGGCAGGGCATAGGTGCCGATGCCGTACAGCCGCCCGGCCAGATCCAGCTTCCCCTCCGGCCTGGCGATGCCGCTGAAGCCGATCGCCAGACCCACCACCGCCGCCAGCAGCAGGGCCACCACCCCCAGCTCCAGGGAGGCGGGCAAGCTCTCGCGGATCACCGCCAGCACGGGCTGCTGACTGTTCTGGGAGAGCCCCAGATCGCCGCGCAGCAGGTGGCTGAAAAACGTGCCGTACTGATGGAGGAGCGGCTTGTCGAGGCCGAGCTGGGCGCGCAGGGCGGCGCGGGCGGCGGCCGGGGCGCGGGGGCCGAGCAGGGCGTCGATCGGATCGCCGGGGGCGACGCGCAGCAGCAGGAACACCAGGGTGGCGATCAGCCAGAGCATCAGCGGCGCCAGGGCCAGGCGGGCGGCCACGTAGCGGAGCAGGTCGCTGCGGCGGCTCATCGCTCCCCTCCGGAGCGGGGCGTGGCCCGCAGCTCGCCCAGCAGCACCCGGCCGGAGCCATCGAAGCGCGGCCGGCTGACGTGGGGGCGGCTCCAGGCCACCGGCGCCACCAGCCAGATCGGCAGGTAAGGACTGGCGGCCGCCGTGCGCCGCTGGATCTCCGCCAGCAAACGGAGCCGGGCATTGCCATCGATGCGGCTGCTGCGCTGCAACGCCTCCTCCAGCCCCGGTTCGCCCCAGAAGCTGCCGCTGAGGGCGCTGCCACCGGCGCGGCAGCGGTTCCCCTCCAGCTTGTCGCAACCGAGCAGGGGCACCAGGTAGTTGTCGGCGTCGGGATAGTCGCCCACCCACTCCAGCTGGATCAGGGGGAACACCCCCTTGTCGAGCTGGGCATAGGCGGTGGTGGATTCCATGCCGCTCACCTCCAGGCTCACGCAGTCGCCCAGGTCGCGGCGCAGCTGGGCCTGCCAGGTGAGGGCGAAGAGCCGATCGCTGGGGATGTCGGAGCGGAAGGTGAGCGGCAGGCTGAGGCGACGGCCGTCGCAGTAGCCCGCCTGGCGGAAGAGGCGGCGGGCGGCGGCGGGGTCGTAGTCGGGCCAGGCGCGGGGGGAGGAGCCGGGCAGGGTGGGGGGCAGCAGCTCCCGCAGGGGAGGCCGCAGGCCGAGGCTCACCCGGCGGCTGATGGTGCGGCGATCGAGGCTACGGGCCAGGGCCTGGCGCAGGCGCGGATCCTGGAGCGGCGGCTGGTCGGAGAGCAGGGAGAGGAAGCCGATCTCCAGGGCCGGGCCCACCGCCTCCCGCAGCCGGCCGGCGAGGGCGTCGCGGTGCAGGGCCTGCTGGTGGTCGATCTCCAGGCTGCTGGAGAGCAGCACATCCACCTCGCCGCTGCGCAAGGCACCGAACAGGGCGGTGGAATTGCTGAGGGTGACCAATTCGAGGCCGCTGTTGCGGGGGCGGACGCCCCAGTAGCGGGACCAGGGCAGGAGGCGCTGCTTCGGCCCGCTGAAATAGGCGAGCCGGTAGGGGCCGGTGCCGATGAAGCGGTCGTTGAGGGGCTTGTCGCGATGGCGGGCGTAGGCGGTGGGGGAGACGGGGGTGAGGAAGATGGAGCTGAGCAGGCGCGGCAGGGGGCTGAAGGGGCGCTTGAGCTCCAGCTCGATCTCATGGGATCCGAGCACCCGCACCGCCGCCACCCGGCCGCTGAGCTGGTAGCCAAGGGTGCCGAAGGCCATGAAGCGCCGCAGCGAGAAGGCCATCGCCTCGGCGTCGAAGGGGGTGCCGTCATGGAAGAGCACGCCGCGGCGCAGGGGGATGCGGGCGCGCCGGCCATCGGCGCTGAGGCGCGGCAGGGCGGTGGCCAGCCGCGGCTCCAGGCGACCGTCGCTGAGGATGGCGTAGAGGGGATCGCCCAGGGCGCTGAGCACCTGCAGCTGGCCGACGCGGGAGGCCTGGGCCGGATCGAGGCTGTCGATGCGGCTGCGGCTGGCGATGATCACGGTGTCCGCGCCGCGGGGCGGCTGGCAGGCGGACAGGGGGGCCAGCAGCGCCAGGGAGAGGCCCAGGGCGAGCGTTCGTGGCGGGGCGAGCGCGGGGAAAGGGGGCCGGATGGGGGGCACGGGACGGGGTCAGAGGGTGCGGAGGCAGGCGGCGACGCTCTCCACGTCGGCGAGCGACTCGATCGCGGCGAGGGCCTCGCGGAAGCGGGCCTCCAGCACCTCATGGCTGATCACCACAATCTCCGCGGCGCCCGCCTGGGCCTCGAACTGGACAATCGACTGAATCGAGACGCCGGCGTTGCCGAAGCAGCTGCCGATGCGGCCGATCACCCCGGGTTCGTCGCGGGTGCGCAGGCGCACGTAGTTGCGGTGGCGGGTGCGGGAGCCGTCCACCAGCTGGCAGCGCCGCCAGCTGCTGGCGGCGAGCAGGGGATCGAGGCCAGCGCCGGGGGCGTCGCCGACCACCTGGCGGATGCCGGCGATGTTGAGGATGTCGGCCACCACGGCCGAGGCGGTGGGGCCGGCGCCGGCTCCCGGGCCGTAGAACATCACCCGCCCCACCGGATCCCCCTCCACGAGGATGGCGT
>JBILEP010000212.1:0-4201 GCA_044352045.1 Cyanobium sp.
CGAGCGTCACAAGTCTCGACACCCGCTCCCGGGTCGGCCGGCGGGCCCCCTACAGTAGCCGCAGCTTTCGTCCGCCCGAGGAGAAAACCACCTCATGGCCCAACGCACGCGCCTGGGAGACATCCTCCGCCCGCTGAATTCCGAGTACGGCAAGGTCGTTCCCGGCTGGGGCACCACCCCGGTGATGGGCGTGTTCATGGCCCTGTTCCTGGTTTTCCTGCTGGTGATCCTGCAGCTCTACAACCGGTCGTTGCTGCTCGAGGGCATCAACGTCAACTGGAACGGCTGATCCCCATCCCGGCCGCCCCCACCCCATGAACATCTTCGGCATTGGACTGCCCGAGATGGCGGTGATCGCCGCCATCGGCCTTTTGGTGTTCGGTCCGAAACGGCTGCCGGAACTCGGCAAAACCCTGGGGCGCACCCTGCGGGGATTCCAATCGGCCTCCCAGGAATTCGAGAAGGAGTTCCGCAGCGCCATTGACAGCGAGTCCGCCGCTAGTGGGGCCGCTGGCCAAAACGGCACGGCGATCAGTGCCAGCCCCGAGATGCCGGCCCTGCCGGCGGAGGTGCCGCCCGCCGAGGTTCAGCCGCCCGTCGGCTGAGCATCCCCAACCCGGGCCTGTGGATCTTCAGTTGCTGGTCGGCCTCGGCAACCCCGGGCCCAAATACGCCGAAACCCGCCACAACGTCGGTTTCATGGTGCTGGAGCGCCTGGCCCGCGAGGGCTCGGCCTCCTTTCGCAGCCAGCCGCGCTTGCAGGGCCTGCTTGCCGAGGTCGGCAGCGGCGAGGGCCGGCTGCGCCTGCTCATGCCCCAGACCTTCATGAATGAGAGCGGCCGCTCGATCCGCGCAGCCCTCGACTGGTTCCGGCTCGACGTCTCCCAGATGCTGGTCCTGGTGGATGACATGGACCTGCCGCTTGGCCGCCTGCGTCTGCGCTCCGGCGGCAGCGCCGGCGGCCACAACGGCCTGCGCAGCGCGATCGCGCACTTGGGCACCCAGGAGTTCGCCCGCCTGCGCATCGGCATCGGCGCCCCTGCCGACAACCCGGTGGAGCGGCGGGAGCGCACCATCTCGCACGTGCTCGGACGCTTCGCCGCCGGGGAGCGGCCCGTGCTGGAGGCGGTGCTCAGCGAGGTGGTCGCCGGCATCGACCTGCTCCGCCGCCAGGGGCCAGAGCGGGCGGGGTGCCGGCTGAACAGTTTCCGGGCGCCGCTGGCGGCAGCCTCAGCGCCGGAGCTCTGAAGCGATGGCCCGCCTGCCCACCACCACCGCGCAGTTGCGGGTGTTGCGCCACAGTTTCCACCCCTGCCTGCTGGAGGGGGAGGTGGCGGCCGGTGGCTTTCAGTGGACCTTCCGCTGGCGTTTCGACCGGGGGGAACTGCTGGTGGAGCCCTCCCTCGGCCGCGCCCTGATCCAGGACGCCCTGCTGCGGTTCCTGCTCAAGGCTGACTATCAGCTGGAGGCCGGTGGCGACTACGCCTTCACGGTGCGGGCGTCGTTCTGATCCGCTCCAGCTCATGGCCCAGCCAGCGCTCCAGCAGCAGCTGGGCCACCACGTCGTCCCAGTCGCGCGGGGGTTGGCGCAGGCCCGCCGGCAGCCAGCGCCGCCAGCCGCGGGCGGGAAACAGCTGCCAGTAGCGGTCGCGGGCCGCCAGGGTGGTGCCCCGCTCCTCCACCATCAGCACCGGCAGCCGCGCCGCCAGCCGCTCCCGCCAGGGACCGGCGCCGGTGCCATTGCCGATCACCACCGCCGCCAGCCCCAGCCGCCCGTGCCAGTCCACCAGGGTTCGCCAGGCGTCCTCCGGCGGCAGCACCAGCGCTTGCACGATGCCGCGGCGCGGGCCGTCGCTGAGCACCAGGCCGCACTTGGCGCTGCCTGGATCGAGGCCGGCCAGCGGACCCTCCCCCGTCATCGCCGTCCCGGCGACAGCGGCTCCGCCGGCCGCCAGCGCAGCTCCACCACGATCGGCTCGGGGGTGTCGGCATCGCGGGCGGCGAAGGCCTCCAGGCTCACGGTCTGACCCGCCGGCCGCTCGGCCAGTTCCCGCCCCATGGCGTTGAAGGATGCCCCGTCGAACTGCACGCCATCCACCAACGTGCCCTGGCGCTGGGCGCGGGCGAAGGCGGCGGCCAGGAGCAGGTTGAGCCGGCTGCGCACCACCTCCGGGCTGCGCTCGTCGCCGTCCAGGCCGGTGCGGGCGAGCAGCTCGCCGCGCTGGACCACCCGCCGGTTCGGCCGCACGTCGGGGAAGGCCACCACCCGCCCTTCACCCCGCAGCACGTTGGCGGCCGAACGCACCGACACCACCCAGGTGCCAGGTTTGCGGATCAGCACCTCCAGCCGCTCGATGTCGGTGCGGGGCACCAGCAGCACCTGGCGGTCCACCTTCTGGCCGGGCAGGAGCCGCTGGAAGGCGGTCAGGTTCGCCTGCTGGAGCAGGGCGTCGATCACCGAGCGGGCCTGGTTGGCCCGCTCAAGCTTCACCTTGGCGGTGGCCAGGGGCTCGCCGCTGGCGATCACCACGTCGCCGCGACGCAGGGCGATCACGTTGGTTTCCAGGTCCTTCAGCTCCCGCGCCCCGGCGGCGATGCGCTCCCGCACGCGACGCAGCTCGGCCTCGGTGCGCCGGATCTCCGCGTCCCGACCCTTCACATCCCGCCGCAGTCGGGCCTGTTGCTGCTCCAGCCGCGCCCGCTGCTCCTGCAGCGGCTGCAGGCTGCGGCGCAGCTCGCCGAGCCGCCCCTCAGCGGAACGGAGCTGGGCGGCGGCCCGGCCGCGGGCGGTTTCCGCCTGCTGGCGCCCCCGCTGCGCCTGGCTGCGGCCCCGCTCGGCCCGGGTGACCTCCGCCCGGCTGCTCTCCAGTTCCCCCCGCAGGCTGCCCAGTTCCGCCCGGCTGCGCTCCAGGGCCGAGCGGCTGTTCACCAGGCGCGCCTGGAGCTGATCCAGCTCGAACAGCCCCACCCGCAGCCGTTCGCTCACCAGCAGCATCAGGCCGAGGGAGACGGCGCTGATCAGCGCTCCGGTGAGTGCGGTGATCACCACGGCGGTCTTGCGGGGTCGCAAGTTGAACAGGCTCAGCCGCGCCTTGCCCACCTTGCTTCCCAGCCGGTCGCCGAGGGTGGAGAGCACGCCGCCCAGCACGAGCAGCGCCAGGATCAGCAGCCAGCCCGACACGCGCCTCTCCGGGGACGCTTCAGTATCGACGGGAACCGACCGGCCGCATCGACCGGTGCGGGAGCCCGGGTGTCAGCTGAAGCGCTTGGAGAGGGCGATCGGGTCGAAGACCGTGATCTTCTTGCGGTCGATCTGCACCAGGCCTTCGTTGCGCAGGTCGCCCAGCAGCCGGGTGATCGTGACCCGGGTGGAGCCGATCGCCTCGGCGATGGCCTGGTGGGAGAGGCGCAGGTCGATGGTGATCCCGTCCTGGCTGGGGACGCCGAAGTCGCGGCAGAGCACCAGCAGGAAGCTCACCAGCCGCGAGCTCATGTCCCGGTGGGTGAGCGTCTCGATCATGGTTTCCGTCTGCAGGATGCGGGAGGAGAGGCCCTGCAGCAGCAGCAGGCCGACGCTGGCGTCCTGCTCGATCGCCCGCCGCACCGAGGTGGCCGGCGCCATCACCAGCTCCACCCGGGTGAAGGCGATGGCGTGATAGAAGCGGTCGGAGCGTTGGCCGGTGAGCAGAGAGAGCACCCCGAACAGGCTGTTCTCCCGCAGCAGGGCCACGGTGATCTCCTCCCCGGATTCGTAGACCCGCGAGAGGCGTACCGCGCCCCGGCGCAGCAGGTAAACCCGCTCCGCCGGGTCGCCGGGGAAAAAGATGGTCTTGCCCCGCTCGATCGTTTCACTGTTGCTGCCCGCCAGGCCGCGGATCACCTCCAGCAGGGTGGGGATTGCCTGGGGCGCACCCGTTCCGCTGACCATCGATCCCGGGGTTCCCGTGGACGGCGTGGTGGAGAGTCGGCTGAAGCCGCGGCTGGCGCCGACCATGACGGGGTGGCGGATGGCTGGAAGCTACGGATCGGCTGGCGGCCCGCTTGTAGCTAATCACACACTTTCTTCGCGGACTTCTGCCGGGGCTTGGGCCAGAGCCTCCCGTTGCCGCTCCATCAGGGTCTGGATGCCCCCCTCCGCCAGGGTCAGCAGTCTGTCCAGCTGCGTCCGGGAGAAGGGGGACCCCTCCGCCGTTCCCTGGAT
>JBILEP010000213.1:0-4146 GCA_044352045.1 Cyanobium sp.
ACCTGAGGGGGCTGGTGCTCACCAACCCCGCCCTCGACGCCGACGGCATCGCCCCCTGGCGGCTGCTGGTGGCGCGTCTGCTGTCGGGGTTGTGGCCGCGCCTCACCCTCGACACCGGCATCGACATGGCCTCCGCCAGCCGCGATCCAGCGGCCTTGGAGCGCCTGCGCAGCGATCCTCTACGCCACAGCCGCTGCAGTGCCCGGCTGGGGGCCGGCTTCCTCACCACCGCCGCCAGCCTGGCTCGCCGGGCGCCGGAGCTGCGGCTGCCCCTGCTGCTGCTCCAGAGCGGCGCCGACAAGGTGACCGGCCCGGCGGCGGCCCAGCGCTTCTTCGCCGCCGCCGGCAGCGACGACAAGACCTGGCATCTCTATCCCGACAGCCGCCACGAGCTGTTCGACGACCTGGACCAGGACGTGGTGTTGGCCGATCTGCGCACCTGGTTGGCGAGCCATGGCCGCTGAGCATGGCGTTCCGGCCGGGGTGGGGCCGCCCCTGCGGCCGATCGCCCCGGCGTTCGATCGCCGCGTGCTGGCCCTGCTGCACGCCGGCCTGCCCCTGCTGCTGCGGCTGCGCCTCTTCCCCTGGCTGCCGGCGGGAATCCGGGGGCTGGAGGTGGCGAACGGCGACACCCTCAGCCGCTGCCTGCACCGCTTCCACGCCGGTGAGATCCGCCTGATCCTGGCCTTCCGCCACAGCGAGGTGGACGACCCGTTGGCGGCCCTGTGGCTGCTGAGCCGCGACCAGCCGCGGCGGGCCCGCCGCCTGGGCCTGCGCATCGGCAAGCCGGTGCACGCCCATTTTTTGTTTGATCGCGGCATGCCGCTTTGGGGCGGCGCCGGCCTGGGCTGGCTGCTGGGGGGGCTGGGGGGGGTGTCGCTGCGGCGAGGCCGCCAGCCGGATTGGACGGCCCTGCGCCAGGCCCGGCGGTTGGTGCGGGAGGGCCGCTTCCCGTTCGCGCTGGCGCCGGAGGGCGCCACCAATGGCCATGGGGAGCGGATCGGCCCGCTGGAGGGCGGCGGCTCCCAGCTGGGCCTGTGGTGCCTGGAGGATCTGGAGGATCGCGGCGATGGCCGTGAGGTGCTGATCCTGCCGATCGCGATCCAATATTTCTGCCGCCGCCAAACCTGGCGACCGCTGCGGCGGTGGATGGGATCCCTGGAGCGCCAGCTCGGGCTGCCCCCCCTGGCCCGACCGAAACGCCACGGGTGTGGCGCTGCTGCCGCGGCTGGAGCGCCTGGAGGAGTGCGTGTTAGCTCGGCTGGAGCGCTTCGAGGGGCTGCCCGCCGCCGCGGCGCTGCCGCGTCCCGAGCGCTACCAGCGCCTGCGCGAGCGCTGCCTGGCCACAGCCGAAGGGCGGCTCGATCTGCCCTCCAGCGGCACGCCCGAGCGCCGCTGCCGCCGCATCGAAGAAGCGGTGTGGCAGCGCCTGCACCCTGATGAACTGCCTCCCCTCGCGCAGCTCTCGCCAGTGGATCGGGCCCTGGCCGATTGGCGAGCGGAGGAAGCCTCAATGGCGGAGCGGCACATGCGGCTGGCGGAAACCTTCGTGGCCGTTTCCGGCACCTACGTGCGCGAGCGTCCCAGCCTGGAGCGCTTCCAGGAAACCACCCTGCTGCTGCACGACGCCCTGGCGCGCTTGCGGGGGGAAGGCCCATCCGGCAGGCCGCGGCTGGGGGCACGGCGGGTGCGGATCACGGTGGGGGAGGCGTTGTCGGTGCGGGAGTTTCGGCAGGGTGCTGGCGAGGGACGGCGGGGGCGGCAGCGGGTGATCGAGGCGCTGAATGGGGCGATCCGGGAGAGCTTGGAGGGGGCGCTGGCCTGAGGGCATGGCCAGGGTGGCGCCAGCCAACTTGCCGAAGGGGCTGGTTAGTGTCACTGCCCTCTGAGAACCCAGCAGATGGCCGGCGCCCGGGTAAGCGAGTTCCGCATGCATGGGGTGCGATGGCTGCTCACCACGGCCTGGCTGCTGATCGTCGGCTCACTGTTCTTCGATCCCTTCACGGCGCGCTACACGAGCGCGGATCACCCGTGGAGCCCGCTGCGGCTTCCCGGCGGCTGCGTGGCGGTGCAAGGCCGCTGCCTGGTGGAATCCGCCTATCCGCTGGGCACCACGATCTTCTGGGGGGCGGTGGTGCCGGCGGCGATCTTCATCCTGCTGGTCTTCGGCCATGAGCTCTGGCGGCGGATCTGTCCGCTGTCGTTCCTCTCCCAGATTCCCCGCGCCCTGGGCTGGCAGCGCCAGACGGCCAAACGCAACCCGAAGACCGGCGAGATCCGTCGCCAGCTGGCACGGGTGCCCCCCGACTCCTGGCTGGCCAAGCACTATCCGGCTTTGCAGTTCAGCTGGTTGTTTGTGGGCCTGTGCGGCCGGATTCTCTTCTTCAACGCTGATCGCTTCGTGCTGGCGCTGTGGCTGCTGTTCACCATCGCCGCCGCCATCACGGTGGGCTGGCTCTATGGCGGCAAGGCCTGGTGCCAGTACTTCTGCCCGATGGCACCGGTGCAATCGATCTATTCCACGCCCGCTGGTTTGCTCGGCAGCCGCGCCCACATGAGTGCGACCCCGA
The DNA here is from genome assembly GCA_044352045.1 of Cyanobium sp. Classification (GTDB taxonomy): domain Bacteria; phylum Cyanobacteriota; class Cyanobacteriia; order PCC-6307; family Cyanobiaceae; genus Cyanobium. Next base: position 2,571 of record JBILEP010000213.1, read on the forward strand.
TCACCCAGTCGATGTGCCGCAGCCTGGATTCGAGTGGTGAGGAGCAGAGCGCCTGTGTGGCCTGCCAGCAGCCCTGCATCGATATTGATGCGGAGCGCATGTACTGGGCCCGGCTGCAGACACCATCCTTTGCCTTCGAGCGCTATGGCTACGTGGGGCTGGTGGTGGGCTATTTCCTGTACTACTACCTCTATGCCGGCAACTGGGAGTATTACTTCTCCGGCGCCTGGGCGCGACAGAGCGATCAACTGGCGCAGCTGCTGAGCCCTGGGTTGTTCCTGTTCGGCCAGCCGATCGCCATTCCCCGGATTGTGGCGGTGCCGCTGGTGCTCGGCCTGTTCACCTGGCTCGGCTGGCTGCTCGGGCGTGCGGTGGAGGCCTGGATGCGCCGCAGGGTTCGCCAGCAGGGAGGCGAACCAGACAAAACACTGATCCGTCACCGCGTCTTCCTGGCGGCCACCTTCCTGGTGTTCAACCTCTTCTTCCTGTTCGCGGGCCGACCGCTGCTGCTACTGGCGCCGGCTTGGGTGCAGTACCTGTTCGACACGGCGCTGGTGGCGACCAGCTCGCTGTGGCTGGTGCGCAACTGGCAGCGCAGCCCGGCGCTTTATGGCCGGGAGAACCTGGCGGAGCGCTTCCGGCGTCAGCTCAACAAGCTCGGGCTGGATGTGGGGCGCTTCCTGGAGGGCCGCAGCCTCGGCGATCTCAATCCCGACGAGGTGTACGTGCTGGCGAGGGTGCTGCCGGAATTCGGCACGGAGCAGCGCCATCAGGCGTACAAGGGTGTGGTGCGCGATGCGCTGGCCGAGGGCTACGTGAACATCGCCAGCAGCCTGGAGGTGCTGCGGCGCATGCGCCAGGAACTCGGCATCTCCGACGATGAGCACCGGCTGCTGCTTGAGGAGCTGGGGGTGGAGGACCCGACCCTGCTGGATCCCGACCAGCGCCGCAGCCTGGAGAATCAGGTGCGCCTGAGCGGCTACCGGCGTTCGCTCGAGCGGCTGCTGCGTCTGCAGCGCCAGCTGGGCGACGGCGGCGCTGATCTGGGGGCGCTGGGGCTGCGCTACTCGATCTCCCCAGCGGAGGAGGCGGACATCCGCGAAACCCTCGATCCACTGAGGCGGGAGGCCCACCGTGCCGAACTGCTGCTGGAGCGGCTGGAACCGCTGCAGCACAGCCTGCGCTGCCTGAGCGCGCCGGAGCTGCGGGGGCAGCCGTTGCTGGTCTCCTTGCTGGAGGAGCGGCTGCGCCATCGCGAGGAGCGCAGCCTGGAGGCGATCCGCAGCTGCCTGGCGCTGCTGCCGCCTCTGGAGCGCGATCCACTGCTTCAGAGGCTGCGAAGCGTGGCGCCGGAAAGCCTGCAGGCGCAGGGGGAAGCCGCCACTGTGCCGCGGCAGCTGGAGGTTCTGGTGCAGGACCCCGAGCCCAGCGTGGCGACGGCGGCCCTGGTGCTGCTCAGCGGGCTCGATCCGCAGCGGGCCTGGGCTTGCGGCGCTCCCCTGCTGGCCGCCTCCAGTCCGGCCTGGGTGCGCCGCACCGTGGAGCCGCTGCTGTCGCACAGCCCGCCGCCATCGCT
>JBILEP010000216.1:0-4123 GCA_044352045.1 Cyanobium sp.
CTGGAGCCGCCCGCCGAGCATGCCGGCCGGCGGTCGCTGCGGCTCGATCCCGACAGCGCCTTCGGCAGCGGCAGCCATCCCACCACCCGCCTCTGCCTGGAGGCGCTGGAGGGGCTGGCCGCCGCCAGGGAGGGGGGGCTGGCCGGGCTGCACGTGGCCGACCTGGGCTGCGGCAGCGGCATCCTCGCCCTGGCGGCCCTGGAGTTCGGCGCGGCGGCGGCGGCGGCGGTGGACTGCGATCCGGTGGCGGTGCGGGCGACCCGGGCGAACGGCGCGCTCAACGGGCCCGCTGTGGCGGCCCGCCTGCGGGTGGCCGAGGGGTCGGTGCCGGCCCTGGCGGCCCTGCAGGACGCCCCGGCCGACCTGCTGCTCTGCAACATCCTGGCCTCGGTGATCGAGGTGCTCGTCCCGGAGTTCCAGACAGTGCTGGCCGCTGCTGGCGAGGCCCTGCTCAGCGGCCTGCTGGTGCGCCAGGCGCCGCGACTGGAGCGAGTGCTGGCTGAGCATGGCTGGCGGGGGGAGCTGGCCGCCAGCCAGGAGAACTGGGGGCTGATGCACGTGCGCCGGGCGGCGACTGTCGCATAAGGCACGCTGATCGGTGCCCCCGATCAGATTGGCCTTCCCGGCCAGAACGCCGCGGATCGGCGGGAATGCCCCCCGTCGGATGTAGGAAGGGGCGGTCCTGCAGGCACCCTTTTGCGGCCGCCTGTGAGCCCCATCCCTTTCATGGCTTCTTACAAGATCACCCTGATCAGCGAGTCCGAGGGCCTCAACAAGACCATCGAGGTTCCTGACGATCAGTACATCCTCGACGCCGCCGAGGAGCAGGGCATCGACCTGCCCTATTCCTGCCGCGCCGGCGCCTGCTCCACCTGCGCCGGCAAGCTGACCGCAGGTACGGTCGACCAGTCCGATCAGAGCTTCCTCGATGACGACCAGATCGAAGCTGGGTTCGTGCTGACCTGCGTGGCCTACCCCACCTCCGACTGCACGATCAAGACCCACGCCGAAGAAGAGCTCTATTGAGCCCCACCGCCCGGGGCGATGCCGCTCCGGGCGCTTGATCGTCCGATCCCTTTCTGCCACCCTGCGGGGTGGCTTTTTGATGAGCTCTGTGATGCACACGGTGCTGGAGCCCGGCAGCGAACACACCAGCCCCGGCGGCCAGTACAGCTACCGCATCCTCGGCCCCTGCTGCCGCCTGTTCGACCGGGAGGAGCTCCCCTGGCCCTGCTGCCGGCTGGCCTGGCGGAGCAAGGAGCCCAGCTGGCGGCGGGTGGGCCGTCGCTTCGTCGCCGATCTGGCGGCGCGGCGCTGCCCCTCCTATGCCGTGGAGCTGCTGACGCCGGGGGCCAGGCCCACCCGCACGGTGATCACCTTGTTCCCCCAGCGGCTGGCGCCGGAGCTGCAGGAGTGGTGGTACAGCAAGCTGCCGCTCTCCATGGACCCCAGGAATCAGGAGCCCCCCCTGCAGGCTGCTCCCTGATCCAATTCGTGGATGGGGCGATCAGGCCGGCGGAGGATCAGAAGTAGATCTTGCCGCCGCCCCACTGCAGGCCCTGCACCTTGGGGGCCACCAGGATGTAGCCGGCGATCAGGCGCAGGTCGCTCTCGTCGAGATCGCGCATCTTCACGAACACGTCGGCGCTGCGCAGGCTCGGGTGCACGTCGGCGATGCTGTACTCCCCGTCGTAGGAGGTGGGGTCCTTGAGATAGTCGACCAGGGAGTCGACAGAATCGCGGGGCGGGGTGGCGAGGGCGAGGGTTTCGGGGTCGAGGCCCACGTTCTGGTTGGTCTTGGTGATGCCGCCGGCGTGGCAGGTGCCGCAGCTGTCGTTGAAGATCTTCCGCCCCGTCTTGATCTCCTTCTCGCTGAAGGTCACCAGGCTGCCGTCGGGGGTGGCCGGCACGGTGAGCTGCTCGGGCGTCCACTGGGCGGCGACCGCGGGACCGGCGAAGGTGACCAGCAGCGCCAGGGGCAGGACCAGCAGGGTCCGGGCGATGGCGCGCAGGGTCGAGCGGAGGAAGGGGGCCATGGGAGAAGCCGGGGAAGGGGCGGTGAGACCGCGACTGAGACCTTGTATCACGGCTGGAGGTCCCAGGTCGCCGGAAGGAAGGGAACTGTTGCAGGGACTGCGGCTGGTTTCAGGCGCCGGGCTGCACCTCGACGCTGAGGAAATCGCGGGCGATATCGGTTTGGGGGAAGATCGCCCGCGCCTCCGCCAGCAGATCGTCCGGGCCCACGGCGGCGCCGGGCACATAGCGCGGGCTGAGATGGGTGAGCAGCAGCCGGCCCACGCCCGCCTCCAGCGCCGTCTGGGCGGCCATGGTGCTGGTGGAGTGCTGCCTCTGGATCGCCAGCTCCCCCTCCGCGTGGCAGAAGGTGGATTCGTGGATCAGCAGATCGGCGCCGCGGGCCAGCTCCACGGCCGCTTCGCTGAATACGGTGTCGGTGCAATAGACGAGGCTGCAGCCCGGCTGGGGCGGCCCGCACAGGCTGGCTCCGTTGATGATGCGGCCGTCCGCCAGGGTGACGCTGCGGCCGGCCTTCAGATCCCCGTAGACCGGCCCGGGGGGGATGCCCAGGGCGCGGGCCCGTTCCACATCGAAGCGGCCGGCCCGGGGCTTGCGGTCCACCCGGTAGGCGTAGGCAGGCACCCGGTGGGTGAGGGCGGCGCAGCGCACCTGGATCTCGTCGTCCTCATGGAGCACGGCACCGCTCTGGGCCGCCCCGCGCACCCGGTGGTGGCGCAGCGGGTAGCCGATGCGGGTGGAGCTGGTGCGCAGCACCCCCTCCAGGTAGTGGGGCAGGGGATCGGGGCCGTAGAGGTCGAGGCCGTCCGGGCAGCTGCCGGCCAGGCCCAGGCTGGCCAGCAGCCCGGGCAGCCCGAAGACGTGGTCGCCGTGCATGTGGGTGACGAAGATCCGTCGCAGCTGGGAAACGCGCAACTCGCTGCGCAGAAACTGGTGCTGGGTGCCCTCGCCGCAGTCGAACAACCAGAGTTCGGCGCGCTGGGGCAGGCGCAGGGCGACGGCCGAAACGTTGCGGGCCCGGGTGGGAACCCCGGAACTCGTGCCCAGGAAGGTGACCTGCACGCGCTCCGGTCGCTCGGCTCTTGAGCCGCATGCTGCCACGCGGCCGGATCTGGCGACCGGCTGGCGCAGCCGTCACAATGGGCGCCCTTCCGGCCTCCGGCCCTCCTCTGGCGTGACCCTCCGCCCCCCGCGTTGGTGGCCGCCGCGGCGCCCGCCGTTGCTGCCGATCCTGGCGATGCCCCTGGTGGGCCTGCCCATGGCCGGTCTGCCCCCGCTCTCTCCCGCCGGTCCCGGTGCGATCGGCGCGGTGCGGCTGCAGCCCGCCCCCAGCGGCGGCCCCGAACTGCGGGTGCTGCTGCGTCAGGAGGGGCTGCTGAACCTGGCGAGCCTGGAGGGCACGGTGCGGGTGGCGGACGCGGGCGGCCGCACGCTGCTGGAGCTGCGGCCGGGGGATCGGCTCAGCCTTCGCCCCGGCCCGGACGGCTCAGGATTTGAGGCCACCCTTCAGACGGCCGCCCAGCCAACGGCCGTCTCCCAGGTGCTGCCCCTGGCGGAGCTGTGGCTCACCCCGCGCCGCGAGGCGGGGAGCGAAGCGTTGACCGTGCTGCAGGAGCGGGCCTACCGGGGACGGCTGCAGCTCACCAGCCGCGAGGGCGGCCTGCGGGCGATCAACCACGTGGCGCTGGAGACCTACCTGGCCAGCGTGGTGGGCAGCGAGATGCCCGCCAGCTGGCCGCTGAATGCCCTCTCGGCCCAGGCGGTGGCCGCCCGCACCTACGCCCTGGCCCAGCGGCGCCCGGCGGCCCCCTTCGACCTCAAGGCCACCGTGGCCAGCCAGGTGTATGGCGGCGTCGCCACGGAGACCCCCTCCACCCGCGCGGCGGTGGAGCGCACCCGCGGCCAGGTGCTGATGCATGGGGGCAGCCTGATCAACGCGGTGTTCCACAGCAGCAGCGGCGGCAGCACCGAGAACAGCGGCGAGATGTGGTCCCGCCAGCTCCCCTACCTGGTGAGCGTGCCCGACTACGACCAGACCAGCCCGGTGTTCCGCTGGGAGAAGAGCTTCGACCCCTTCCAGCTGCGCCGC
>JBILEP010000217.1:0-4118 GCA_044352045.1 Cyanobium sp.
TGAGCTGATACTCGTGCAACTGGGAGGCCTCCTGCATCAGGGCCATGCCCTGGCCGTAGCTGGCGATGCAGGCGAGGATGCAGGCGTCCTTGAGGGGGCCCATGCCGTCGGCGGGGCTGCCGAGGTGGAAGGCGGGACCGGCGGGCACGTTGAGGAGCGGTTCGGCTGCCAGCCGCTGGGGCCGCAGGGAGCTGAGCACGCGGGCGTTGAGGGCGGCGTAGATGGTCGGCACCGGCACGCCCATGTTCAGGGCGCTCTCCACTGTCCAGAGGCCAGTGCCCTTCTGGCCGGCGGCATCAACGATGAACTCCACCAGGTCGCCGCCGGTGAGGGGATCCTGGGTGCGCAGGCACACTTCGGTGATCTCCACCAGGAAGGAGGCCAATTCCTCGGTCTCGTTCCAGCCGGCCAGCACATCGGCCATGGCCGTGCCCCCCAGGCCAGCCACCCGCTTCATCAGGTCGTAGGCCTCGGCCAGGATCTGCTCGATCCCGTATTCGATGCCGTTGTGCACGGTCTTGACGAAGTGACCGGCACCACCGGGACCGACATAGGTGACGCAGGCGCCATCGCTGACCTTGGCGGCCATCGCCGTGAGCAGCGAGTCGATCGCGTTGTAGGCGGTGCGGGTGCCACCGGGCATCATGCTCGGACCCTCCAGGGCCCCCTTCGCCCCGCCGGAAACCCCCATGCCGATGTAACCGAAGCTGCGGCTCTCCAGCTCCTTCACCCGCCGTTCGGTGTCGGTGTAGAGGCTGTTGCCCCCATCGATCAGCAGATCCCCCTCCTCCAGCAGCGGCGCCAGGGTGGCGATCATGTCGTCCACCGGCTGACCGGCCTTAACCATCATCAGGATGCGGCGCGGTCGCTCAAGGGCGGCGACGAACTCCGGCAGACTCGCAACACCGATGATGTCCTTGCCGGCGCCCCGACCTGCGAGGAATTTTTCAGTCTTGTCGAAGGAGCGGTTCCAGACGACGCTGGAGAAGCCGTTGCGCTCTGCGTTGAGCACCAGATTCTCGCCCATCACGCCGAGGCCGATCAAGCCGAAGTGCGCCTTGCCCATTGGAAAAATGCCTGCTGCGTGGCTCCAGGCCAAGTGTGACCCCGCAGGGGTGGGGCCGGGAGTGGGGGCAGGCCGATGTCAGCAACTCCGCAACCGCCGCGAGCGGCGACCACAACGGCACTAGCCCTGAGCCAGAGGCGGCTGGCAGCCTGGGAGGACGAATCGACGCAGAACTGGCAGTAAATCCCGGGAAAGGAGATGGAAATCCGGGGAACGGTGGGCTGATTCAGATCACCGAACCGTCGGCGATGGTGCCATTTTTCACCACCACCACGATGCCGTTGCGGATGTAGAAATTCAACTCCGGCCGGTCGGCCTCCTCCACATGGTCTTTGTTGATGATCGTGACGTTGGTGCCGATGCGAACGTTCTTGTCGAGGATGGCGCGCTTCACGGTGGTTCCCTGGCCCACACCGATCGGGATGCCGCCCCGCTCCCGCAGCACGGCCCGCTCCTCGGCCGACTCGAAGTAGTCAGCGCCCATCACCAAGGTGTCCTGGAGCACCACCTCATCTTCGACACGGGTGCGCACGCCGAGCACGCAGTGGTGGATGCTGCAGGCCTTGAGCAAGGAGCCCTCACCGACGATCGATTGGGTGATCTGGCAATCGTTCAGCTTACTGGGCGGCAGATAGCGGGGGCGTGTATAGATGGGGAACTTCTCGTCATAAAAAGAGAACGGGGGATTGGGCTGCTCGGTGAGGGCGAGATTGGCGTCGTAGAAGGCCCCAATCGTGCCGATGTCCTCCCAGTAGTCGTTGAAAAGGTAGCTGTGCAGGCTATCGCCGCGTGCCAGCGAGGCCGGGATGATCTCCTTGCCAAAGTCGGTGGCGTCGGGATGGGCCGCCAGCAGGTCGAAGAGGGTGTCGCGGCTGAACACATAGATGCCCATCGAGGCCAGGTAGGGCCGGCGCTGGGCCTCCTCGGAGCTGAGGCCAAGGCTGGCGGTGTCCACCGCCATCTCCCGCAGGGCATCCCCCTTCGGTTTTTCGCGGAACTCGCGGATGCGACCGTGGCTGTCGGTGCGCATCAGGCCGAAGCCTTCGGCATCCTTGGCATTCACCGGCAGCGCGCCGACGGAGAGATGGGCGCCGCTATCGATGTGGTGCTGCACAAAGCGGCTGTAGTCCATCCGGTAGAGCTGGTCGCCGGAGAGGATCAGCACGTGGTCCACATCCCATTCCTGGAACAGCCACTGGTACTTGCGCACCGCATCGGCGGTGCCCTCAAACCAGCTGGGGCTGTCGGGAGTCTGCTGGGCAGCGAGCACCTCGACGAACCCCTGGCCAAAGCCGGCCGAGAGGTTGTAGGTCATCGTCAAGTGACGATTGAGGGAGGCGCTGTTGAACTGGGTCAGCACGTAGATCTTGTTGATCTCCGAGTTGATGCAGTTGCTGATGGGAATATCGATCAGCCGGTACTTACCAGCCAACGGAACGGCGGGTTTGGCCCGCATCTTGGTCAGGGGGTAGAGGCGTGTTCCCGCACCTCCGCCAAGGATGATCGCCAGAACACGTTTCATCGAGAACCCTCGTTCCCCGGCAGGCCAAGACCGTACCGGAGCGGGGTGCGCCTCCGCCGGGAACGGCAGCACTTTGTAGCTGTTATGGCCGACACCTAGGCGGACCCGCTGGCGTCGTCGTGCAGCTCGAAGAGATCCCGCAGCACCTTCATCGCCGCCAGCCGCTGCGCCCGCGCCTGGGGTGCCCGCAGGCGCGTCACCGGCGCATGCAGCACCTTGTTGATGATCCCCTTGCTCAGGGCTTCCACCACCTTGCGCTCGCGGGCGGAAAGGTCGGGTCCCATCCGGCTGAGGGCCTTCTGCAGCTCCTGCTCGCGGATCTCCTCCAGCTGGGTGCGCAGGCGGTTGACCAGGGGCACGGCCTCCAGGCCATCCCACCAATCGAGGAAGAGGCGGGCCTCCTCGCGCAGCAGCGCCTCGGCCTCGGCCGCCATCTCACGGCGGGCCTCCTGGTTGCGGGCCACCACCTCCTGCAGATCGTCGACGTCGTAGCGGCTGACCCCCTCCAGTTCGGCGGCGTCGGCACTGATGTTGCGGGGGACGCCGATGTCGATCAGCAGAAGGCTGGAGCGGCGGTTGAGCGTTTCCAGTCGGGCGCGGTGAATGATCGGTTCCTCCGCCGCGGTGCTGGTGAACACCAGGGAGCAGGTGCTCAGGCAGTGGTCGAGATCCTCGATCGGGCGGCACTGCACGGGCAGCTGGGGGAAATCGGCCGCCAATTGTTCGGCACGGGCGATGGTGCGGTTGAGCAACACCACGCCGCGACAGCCCTTGGCCTGAAGGTGTTGCAGCAGCAGCCGGGCCATCCGACCGGCGCCCACCACCGCCACCTGCTCCTGATCAAGCGGCACGAGTTCATCGAGGCCCCGGGCCTGGCCAACCTTCAGCTGGGCCAGCTCCACGGCGGCGGAGCTGATCGAAACGGCACCGGTGCCGAGGTTGGTTTCGGTGCGAACCCGCTTGCCGGTGCTCACCGCCTGGTTGAGCAGGCGGTTGAGGATCGGCCCGATCGAGCGGTACTCCTGGCCGAGGCGCACCATCTTCTTCACCTGGGAGAGGATCTGGCCCTCGCCCAGCACCAGGCTGTCGAGGCCGGCGGAGACCCGCAGCAGATGGTCGATCGCCTCCTCGTGGTGGTAGGCGAAGAGATGGGGCCGCAGGTCCTCGATCGGCAGGCTCGACTCCTGGCTGAGGAAGCTGGCCACGGAGGCGATGCCCTCCTCCGGATGGCGGAGGAGGGCATAGATCTCCAGACGGTTGCAGGTGCTGAGGATCGAAGCCTCCAGCACCTGGTCGTCGGCCCGGAGGCGCTCCAGGGTGGCCTCCATCGTGGGGTCCGGGATGCTCAGGCGCTCCCGGATCTCCACGGGGGCCGTGCGGTGGCTGAGGCCGATGACGGCGAGGTGCATGGAGGCGGATCCGCTGCCGGAACTCAGCGCAGGGCGATGCTCTGGGCGCCGGGCTTGATGTGCACCGTGGTGGTGAAGCGGGCGGTGTTGTCGAGGGTGCTGATCACCAGGCTGCTGGTGC
>JBILEP010000218.1:0-4099 GCA_044352045.1 Cyanobium sp.
CACGCACACCACCACATCGCTCTCGCGGGCCTTGCGCTCGCACTCGCCCACCGGGTCGCCCGGCAGCGGCCCGAAGCGCTCCATCCGCACCGATTGCTGCGACAGCCGCAGGATCGTGTCGTCCGCCACCTGCCTGTAGGCCGTGAGATCCTGCGCGGTCGATGAAAGGAACACCTTCATCGGGCGAAGGGCGGCGGGCGGGCTGGTCGGAGTTTAGGTGCGGCCAACAACACGAGTTCGCCAGCTTGGTGAGGGTCGGCATGGCGCACATAGGGTTCGCCATCGGCCCTGGCCCAGCGGTAGGCGGCGAGGGCGAGCCAAAGAGGGCAAGGAAATCATGGGCAGGCCGACACGACTGGGCCAGGCACTCAGGATCTTGGCGGGCGACGGCCAGGGGCTCCACTGACCAGGGATCAGCGGCCTGCAGCACGGCTTCCTGGTAGCTGGCGACAGCCTGGACCCATTCGCCGCGCTCCAGGCGCCATTCTCCGCGAATGCGGTAGAGAACTCGGACCATTTGTCTGCCAGATGACACTCCCGGAGGGTGACCTGCCAGAAGCGATGGCGGCGTGCAGACACTCCAGAGAGCCTTGTTGAGAGAGGTTGTACGGCCAGTCGCTGCCCATGGCATCCAGGAGGTTCCAGGGGGAATCAGCTTCCTCCCAGCTTCCAATGATCGACTACTGGCGAAAGCGCTAGCCAGCCAGCGAATTCGCTCGCTTGAATATCCGCATCGAAAATCTCCAGCGAAAGAACACGCAGACGCACAGAATGCGAGCCGCCATGGCTGGCCCTACTCCATCAGGGTGAAGAAAACGAGGCCCAGCACAGACCCCGCTGGCACTCAAGGTTCAACCAGAACTGCCACTGTGCTCCCTGCCCTGCTCAGTCATCTTGCGGCACATCGACTGGGTGATCTTCGAAGTGGCTCCCACGCGGCTGGGGCTGCCCAGGTGCCCGCACACGGCGGTGAGCACGGTCTGCAGCGAACCCATCAGGCAGAAGTACCGACAAGAGCTCTTGCCGCCGTAGGCCCAGCCACCGGTTGCCCAGCAGCGGACTGGCGGGGATCAGCAACCAGGCCTCTGACCCCACTGGCTGCTGGTCGGTTCAGCCGGCAGGATGAAGGGGTCTGGACCCCGCAGCTGAAGCCATGGCTGGCGACTCCTTCGGCCCCGCGCGCGCGCCGCTGCTGAGCGACCGCCAGGGATTTGATCGTCGCTGGTTTGCCCACAACCTGGAGGCGGTGTTTGCCCCCACCAGAGCAGCGGAGGTGACCGCCTGCGTGAGCGAGGCGGTGGGCCGGTTCGGCGATGCCGTCAAGGTGGCTTCCGGACGCCACTGTTACGAGAACTTTGTCTATAACGACACCACGAGAGCCGTTCTGGATCTCTCCGCCCTGAATCAGGCGGGCTACGACCGGGAGCGACAGCTGTTCTTTGTGGAAGCCGGCTGTGAGAACTGGACGGCGTATCGCACACTCCTCAATGGCTACGGGAAAACCCTACCGGCAGGATCCTGTTATTCGGTCGGTGCCGGTGGCCACATCACCGGTGGGGGCTATGGGTTGCTCTCACGGCTGCATGGCCTGACGGTGGATCATCTCGAGGCGGTGGACATCGTGCTCTGGAACTGCCAGCACGGGGAAGCGCGTCTGCATCATGTTTCGGCGCAGAGCCTGGATGGGGACGAACGCGATTTGTTTTGGGCCCTTCGTGGTGCCGGTGCTGGTAACTTCGGCGTGATTACTCGCTACTACTTCGCCAGCCTGCCGGATGCGCCTGCGCACGCCACACTGTGGACGCTGGCCTGGAACTGGCAGGACATGCCCCTGCCCCAGTTTTGCAACCTCCTTCAGGAGTACGGGGAATTGATGCTGTCTCTTCCCGATCACTGTTTCACCCTGCTGAAACTGTGTCACCGGGCCAACAAACAGCTCGGCCTGGTGCTGCAGATCGCCTCCCAAAAAGGCGTGAGCTGGAGCGAGCACTGCGCCCAGGCCGAACGAGAGATTCACGGATTGCAGAAGCGCTTCGCTTCGATTGCGCCCAGCGCACGCCTCGCCAAACCGCTCGGCGGCCACATCGGCCGCATGCATAGCGTACCCGCCAGCGCCGAAGCGCAACACCTCACCTACCTGGAAGCCTTGCAAACGTTGAATGGCTCGGGGCCCAATCAATTCGGCAAGTACAAATCCGCTTACATGAAGAAGGGCTTCCCGAGGGAGCAGATGGAGGCCATCCACCACTGGCTGCAGGTGGTGCCGCAAGGTCTGCAAGCCGCCGACATGGCGCAAAGCCTATTGCAAGTGGACAGCTATGGCGGCGCGATCAATCGCCTCGCCACGGAGGCCACCGCAGTGCCCCAGCGCAGCTCGATCATGAAGCTTCAATACCAGACCTACTGGAACAATGATTCGGCCCCCGGTGAAAGCGGACGCAGGCCCTACAGCACCCAGCAGGAGGCGCATCTGCAATGGATCAATGGCCTGTATCGGGATGTCTACGCCGCTTACGGAGGCACACCCGACCCTGCCCAGGATTGCGGCGGCGTGGTGGATGGCTGCTATTACAATTATGCAGACGTTGCCCTGGGCAGCCATGAGGATGGCAAGCTTGATCATGCCCTCTGGCTGTATTTCCTCGACAACTACCGGCGGCGGCCACGCAATTTGATCGCTGTCAAGCGACGCTGGGATCCCACCAACCTGTTCCACCACGCCCAATCGCTGCCCGTGCGATAAGGGCTGGATCTACACCCACAAGCCCATGCCCCAGGATCTCGCCTCAGATCCCACTGCATCCCGCTGGCAACAGCTCCATGACGAGGTGCATCACTGCACCATGTTTCAGCGAGGGCGCCATCGGGATGGCACCTTCATCCGTGCTTTTGTTCCGGATTCAGCGCGAGAGCCCGGCACAGCGTTGCGGGTAATTCTTTATCTGCATGGCTTTGCCCTCTGCCAGCCCTCCTTCTATCAGCAGCACATGCTGCAGCTGGCTGCGCAGGGTTGGATCGTGTTGTATCCAGATTTCCAGCGCAGCAGCTATCGGGAGGAGCCGCTCAGCCCGGATCCCGCGGCCAGCGCCGGCGGGCGCGCAACCCTCGCCTGGGGCCGCACCACCCGGCGGTTGCTTGGCCGTCGACGGGAGGATTCCCTGGCGGAGGACGACCTGCCGCAGGACCTGGCGCGGGCCGCTGGGGAGGCGGAGCTCACCTGCGCGCTGCCGGAGCTGCGGGTGAAGGATCTGCGCCGGGTGCTGCTTCCCTGGATCCTGATCCAGCTGGTGCTGGGGGTGATCGGCTGGTTTCGGCGCAACTACGCCCGCAACCTTGGGCAATTGATCGGCACGGTGCTGCTCAGCCTGGCCTATTCCCCGAAGCACTGGCTGGCGAATGCGATGGTGCTGGCGGAATCGGCCTGGCACGATCTAGCCCGCGAAGCGCCGTACCAGCACTGGCCCAACAGGCCGGAGGCCGTGTATGGCTTCGGCCATTCCCTTGGCGGCCTGCTCAGCCTCAGCCTGCCCTCCCTCCCCACGCTGCTGGGCCCCGGCGCGGCGCCGCCGTGGGAAGCGAAGGTGATCCTGGCCTGCGATCCGGCCACCAGTACAGAGATGGGCATCCCTGGCTTTGCGATCGCCCTGCTCAAGCTGTTCCATGCCCCCTTCACGGCCGAGCCGCTGCGCATTCAGGACACCGGCCCGTTCCTGCAGCAACCGGTGGCGATCCTGCATGGGCTGGCGGACACCCTCGTGCCACCGCAGCTGTGGGACCCCCACGGCAGCGATGGGGCCTACGCGGCGATCGCCAGTCCAGGCAAAGCGCTGTTCTTCGCCAGCTCGAACCCCAGCCATAACCCACCGCTGGTGGCCTTCCACAACCAGGCGGTGACCTCCACCCAGTACTACGACGACGACCTGTTCCGCTCCTTCGGCGGCGTGAAGCACGGCGCCAACGCTTACAACACGGCCTGGATCTGGCCCGCCCTCACCGCCCTGTTCCAGCAGCATGTGCCACCCGCCGAGCTGTTGGCCGCGCTGCCATCCCCGCCCCCCTTCGCCGTGGTGGACGCGCCACCGCCGGCCCCTCACCAGCG
>JBILEP010000219.1:0-4095 GCA_044352045.1 Cyanobium sp.
CAGCACCATCGGATCGGCATCGCCGATCACGCCCTTCTCCTCCCACTCCACCTTCAGCCAGGGCGGGTTGCCCACGATCAGATCAAAGCCGCCCCCCTTCAGCAGATCGGCAAACTCCAGATCCCATTGCAGCGGCCGGATGCGCTGGCACACAGCCTCCACCTGGCGGAGGCGCTCAAACTCGCTCCTGAGCTTCTGCACATCCACAAAGCCGTGCCGGTCGGAAAAATCCACCGCCAGCTGCCGGGGTTGGGTATCGGCAAACAGATTTCCCTGGCCTAGCTCCGGTGTGATCCCCTGCTCCAGATCGCCCAGGATCATGCTCAGCTCCACCAGCCACTCATCACGGCTGGGCAGCGATTCCGCCTGGCGGATCGGCCAGAACCACAACGCACACCAATAGTCCATCGCCCACTTCAACCGCAGGCGCGCGTTGGTGTTGGCCACATCCCGGCCCAGCACCTCCTGCTCCTGGATGCGATCCTTCAGCCTCATCGGTGTCCAGCTGCCCTCGCTGATGCCCGTGGGGTCTTGCCACACCGGCAGCGGATCGGTGGTGCGCTGGCGCAGTTGCGTTTGCTGCTGCGCCCACTCCTACCAGAGGCGATCTACCAGCAGGCTGAGCCGCCGCAGGTGGGCGATCTGATCGTCGTTGAACGCCTCGCCCACAAACGCCTTGTTCCACCGCTTGCAACGCTCGATCGCCTCCGGCTCCAGTTCCTTGATCACCTTGTCGCCATAGGCCGCCATGCCCGGATCGGGCAGCAGGAAGTGGAAGATCGCGTCGTCTGGCAGCTCCGCATCCCAGGCCAGCTCCTCCGGGGCGTGCTCATGCCACAGGCGCGTGGGCTTGGCTTTGCGGCCCGATCCGCTGGGCAGCTGGCTCACCCTGTAAACCTGCCGCCGGGCGCCGATCAGCGAGTTGCCGCACACCAGCTGCTGGCTGAACCAGGGCACGAACGCCCGCCCCTGCTCCGGCGTGAAGATGCTGTTCAGCCACAGGCTCACCTCCGCCAGCTCCACCGCCACCGGGTTGAGGTCCACGCCAAACACGTTCTGATCGGCCAGGCGCATCTTCACCTTCTGCAGCTCGGTGGCGTACTGCTCATGGGGCACGCTCTGGCCCGTTTCCTGCTGGCACCGCTCCAGATACGCCTGGGCCAGCTGGTTCACCACTTCATTCAAAAACGCCGCCGAACCCATCGCCGGCTCGCACACCTTCAGCCCCAGAATGTCGGCCGCGGTTTTGCCCGGTAGCAACTCCTTGAGCGCATACTTCACCAGGCATTGGGTGAGCGATTCGGGCGTGTAATAGCTCGCGCTTTTCTCGCGGTCACGCCCGGCCAGGCGGTAGATGAAGCGGCCCTTCTCGTATTTTTTGGCTGTACCGGTGGCGGGATCGGGCACGATCTCCTCGGCCTTGTAGGCCTTGAGCTGCTCGGCCGTCACGAAGTGCCCCACCTCCAGCTCGTCGTGGGCCTGGCCGCTGGCCTTGGTGCTGGCGTTCTCGTCATCACGGCTGTCGTCTTCTCCGCTGTCGTCGCCGAACTCGTCTTCGTCGTGGCCGCCGGCAGCCTTGGCCTTCTTCGGAGCTGGCTGCACCTCGTAGAGATCCTTGTCTGCAAAGAAGCCCCGGAAGCTCAGCAGCGCCTCATACACCGCTCCCAGCTGGTTGATGCCCAGCTGCCCATAGCTCACCCGGCCGCGCCGTTTGCCCTTGCCCTCACGGGTGAGCGACATCAGCTCGATCACCTCGCGCAGCACCTGGTTGCGGAAGCGCACCTTCGGCCATCGTGGGCGACCCTTTTCGTCTTTCAACAACCCGTTGAGGATCGGCAGCCGCTCCGGGTCGAACAGGTGGGAGCGCAGCGGCACAATCCGGAAGGTGTCGAACTCGGGCTTGGCGCCCTCCAGCTGCGGTTGCACCGCCTCCTGATCGCCCTGCTTCGGAAAACCCTCCCAAATCATCTGGAACAGCCGATCCAGCGATTCGCTGATGTAAGTGCCTTCGCGGTCTTCTTCGCTGGCCAGTTCGGCCGTGTCGAGATCGCGCAGGCTCTCGAGGCTGTAGCCGAGCCGGAACACGTCGTTGCCCATCGGCGCGTAGCCCAGCTCCTGGTGGCGGCTTTCGATGAAGAACAGGAACAGCAGCCGGTACATCAAGCGCAGCAGCTCCAGCGTCAGCGGCTCTGGATCCAGCCGCTCCTCAAACACGCCCTTCTTCTGGGCCTTGATGAACTCCACCACCTCATTGCCCAGCAGCTCGATCGAGCGGCGCAGGGCGTATTTGAGATCGCCGCTCACCTCATAGGCGTGCTTGTGGCTGTTCTCATCCAGCTCATCCAGCAGCGGTGTGCCGCCGCCCGTGGGGCAGGTGTGCTCGCGGTGCAGCAAGGTGGCCGCCGCCAGCAGGGCATCGGGGTTGCTCTCGCCCAGCAGGATGTCGAGCTCAAAGCGCAGAAGCCTTGAGGCCGCCCATTTCTGCCGATCGATCAGCAGCAGCTGGTCGCGGCTTACCGCCAGCACCCAGCGCGGCGGGATCTCCTGGCCGAAGATCCGCTCGGAGATCAGCTCCTCCCAGGTTTCGCTACCCCAGCCGTCGCCATCGGTGAGCACCGTGCCCAGGGAGGGGTCGTCGATCTGGCAGGCCCAGCCGGTGGCGATCGTGAGCTCCAGCGGATTGGCCGCCTCATCGCTGGGGTTGAAGCACTCCACCACCCACAACCAGGGTTCGCCCTTGGTGTTGCTCACCTCCGCCAGCACCGGAATCTGGTACGCCTCGCCGCCGATCAGAGCCGGCTCGGCCTTGGGGGCATAGGGATAGCCAAGCGCCTCACACAGCGGCTGGAAGAGCAGCTCCCGCTGCAGCCGCAACCGCTCGGCGGGATCCTCCGTGATTCCCAGCTCGGCTTCCCGCAGTTTCTGCCAGGGTTTGCGCAGGGCCCGGAACGCCGCGTCGGGGGTGCTCACCTCGGCCGTGGGGTCGGCCTCCAGCTGTGTGCGCGCCTGCTCCGTCCAGCCGCTCGCGCACCTTCTTGATATCCCCCGCCAGCACGCTCTCGAGGTAGTGCGCGGAATAGAACTCGTTGGCGTTGCCGATGCCGGGGAGGGCCATGGGTCAGGTCTTGCGGAGCGTGAGCAGGGATGTGACGGGTTCGGTGATGAAAGGCTCGATCGCATTGGCATGCGCCAGAAGGATCCGCAAGATCTCTGCCGTGCTGGTGTTACCAACCACCAGCCAGATCACCTTGGGAGGTGCGCCGCGCAGCAGGCTGAGACCGCGGAAGTCGTCGTCCTTGGTGAGGATGGTGTATCCGTTCTCGCCAGCAAATGACCAGATATGATGATCGCTCTGGCCCTTCAGCTGCACATCATGCACATGCACAGTGCCCGGGAACTGAGCTGCGAGTGCGGACGCGAGCCGAGGGCTCAGATTTTCATCCAGCAGGAAACGGGCTGCCATTTCCTTGCTCAGGCCACAGTGAGCTCGCTGAGACGCCTTTCGCGCTCGGCGGCATAGCGAAGCACCGCATGAATATGTTCAGGTTGCAGATCTGGGAAGTCCGTCAGTATCTCCTCCTGGCTCATGCCACTGGCCAGATACTCGAGCACATCAGACACCGTGATCCGCGTCCCGGCCACGCAGGCCTTGCCGCTGCGCACGCCCGGCGTGCAGGTGATCAGGGGGGGTGATGCGGTCATGGTGCAGGGAATCAGAAGGGTGAACAATCAGGCGAAAGGCTGGGCGCAGAGGGTGCGGAGTGGGCCTGGACGGCTTCCCAGGCCCTCCCGGGGATGGTGAGCGTGGCCATCGGCGCCGTCCTGCCTGCAAGGCACTCCATGCTTTTCATCCTGGCGGCGGGATGGGGCAACGATGACGACGTGTTTGCTGCCGTGCCTGAAGCATCCGCCATCTCAGCCCTCCCGGTGCAGCACCGCCAACACCTTCAGGTACGGCGCGGGTTCAATCGTCATCACTTCCGCCACGAAGCGCTCGTGGTCGTCGAAGCGCTCGTCGATCGCCTTCTGCTGGGCCAACCGCCGCTTCTCCTTGATCTGCAGAGGGCGCTGGTCGGCCGCGAAGCTGAGCTGCAG
>JBILEP010000220.1:0-4092 GCA_044352045.1 Cyanobium sp.
CAGCAGCTCCTGCCGCCGCCGGAACTCGGCGGTGGAGACGCTGTGCCACTGGAAGGGGGTGTGGGGTTTGGGGGTGAAGTTGCTGATCGTGAGATTCAGGGCCAGCGGCCCCAGATCGCGGCAGTGGCGCTGCAGGGAGCGGCAGGTGTCGGCGATGGCGAGCACATCGGCGTCGCCTTCGCCGGGCAGGCCGATCATGAAATAGAGCTTCAGCCGCCGGTAGCCGTTCTCCATGGCGGTGCGCACGCCGCGCTGCAGATCCTCGTCGCTGAGGCCCTTGTTGATGATGTCCCGCAGCCGCTGGCTGCCGGCCTCCGGGGCGAAGGTGAGCCCGGAGCGGCGGGTGCCGCCCAGGATGTGGGCGATGTCGGCATCGAAGCGGTCCACCCGCTGACTGGGCAGGCTGAGGCTGACATTGGTGTGGGCCAGGCGGTTGCGCAGCTCCACCCCCACCGCCGGCAGGGCCAGGTAATCGCTGCAGCTCAGCGACAGCAGCGAGAAGTCGGCGTAGCCGGTGCGGCGCATCCCCTCCTCCACCGCCTCGATCACCGCCTCCGGCTCCACATCCCGGGCGGGGCGGGTGAGCATGCCGGGCTGGCAGAAGCGGCAGCCGCGGGTGCAGCCGCGGCGGATCTCCACCGTCAGCCGGTCGTGCACCGTTTCCACATGCGGCACGAGCCCCATGGCGTAGTGGGGCATCGGCGTGGCGGTGCGGCGCAGCGGCCGGCGGGGCACCCCCGGCTCCAGGGGCTCCAGCGTCACCCCGTCGCTGCCGGGGGCGTAGAGGGCGGGCACGTAGACGCCCGGCACCTGGGCCAGATCCCGCAGCAGCTCGCTGCGGCGCAGGCCGGCGGCGCGGCCCTCGGCCACCACCAGGCCGATCTCCGGCAGCAACTCCTCCCCATCCCCCAGGGCGAGGAAGTCGAAGAAGGCGGCAAAGGGCTCGGGGTTGCTGGTGGCGGTCGGTCCGCCGGCGAAGATCAGCGGCGGCGCCTCGGGGTGGCCCAGGGGCAGATCGCCCCGCTCGGCGGCGCGCAGGGGCAGGCCCGCCAGATCAAGCATCTCCAGGATGTTGGTGCCGCCCAGCTCGTAGCTGAGGGAGAAGCCGAGGATGTCGAAGGCCGGCAGCGGCCGGCGGCTCTCGACGGCGAACAGGGCCTGGCCCCGCTGGCGCAGCCGGGCCGCGAGGTCGGCGCCGGGTAAGTAGGCGCGATCGCACAGCTGGCCGGGGATGGCGTTGAGGATCGAATAGAGGAGGACGTGGCCCAGATTGCTGGCGCCCACCTCGTAGATCTCGGGGTAGGTGAGCGCCCAGCGCACCGCCGCCGCGCTCCAGTCGTGCGGCCAGTCGCGCGGCAGCACGCCGAGCTCATTGCCCAGGTAGCGGGCCGGCCTGGAGATCTCCAGGTCCACCAGGCTCTCGAAGTCGACCGGCTCAGCGGCGGCGGCGGGGCGGGAGGCCGGTGGGGTCGGGGCGGCGGTCACGGCGGGTCGCCGGTCCAGCGGCGGCGGGTCTGGACCGATCGTATGCAGGCCCAGCGGCGCTGGCCGCCAGCGGCGGCATAGGACAATCCCCTTCACCCCAGCCCCGATGAGCGCCGCGATGGTCCAGGTCAACGCCAACTACCTCAAGCTCAAGGCGGGCTATCTGTTTCCCGAGATCGCCAGGCGGGTGAAGGCTTTCAGCGAGGCCAACCCCGAGGCGCCGATCATCCGCCTGGGCATCGGCGATGTCACCGAACCGCTACCGGAGGCCTGCCGCGCCGCCATGAAGGCCGCCGTCGATGAGATGGGCACGCGGGCGGGTTTCCACGGCTATGGCCCGGAGCAGGGCTACCCCTGGCTGCGGGAGGCGATCGCCGCCCACGACTTCCGCGCCCGCGGCTGCGAGGTGAGCGCCGAGGAGATCTTCATCTCCGATGGCTCGAAATGCGACAGCGCCAACATCCTCGACATCCTTGGTCCCGACAACCACATCGCCGTCACCGATCCGGTGTATCCGGTGTATGTGGACAGCAATGTGATGGCGGGCCGCACCGGCGAGGCCGACGCCAACGGCCGCTATGGCGGCCTGACCTACCTGCCGATTACCGACGCCAACGGCTTCACGGCCCAGATCCCCCAGGAACGGGTGGATCTCATCTATCTGTGCTTCCCCAACAACCCCACCGGCGCGGTGGCCAGCCGGGAGCAGCTGCAGGCCTGGGTGGATTACGCCCGCGCCCACGACGCCTTGATCCTGTTCGACGCCGCCTACGAGGCCTTCATCCAGGATCCCCAGCTGCCCCATTCGATCTATGAGATCGAGGGGGCGCGCGAGTGCGCGATCGAGTTCCGCTCCTTCTCCAAGAACGCCGGCTTCACCGGCACCCGCTGCGCGCTCACGGTGGTGCCCCGCGGCCTGAGCGGCAGGGCGGCCGACGGCTCGCGGGTGGAGCTGTGGGGGCTGTGGAACCGGCGCCAGTGCACCAAGTTCAACGGCGTGAGCTACATCGTGCAGCGCGGCGCCGAGGCGGTGTACTCCCCGGAGGGCCAGGCCCAGGTGAAGGCTCTGGTGGCTTTCTACATGGAGAACGCGGCGATCATCCGCCGCGAGCTGGCCGCCGCCGGGCTGACGGTGTACGGCGGCGAGCAGGCCCCCTACGTGTGGCTGAAGACGCCGGAAGGGGTGGATTCCTGGGGCTTCTTCGACCAGCTCCTGGAGCAAGCCCACGTGGTGGGCACCCCCGGCAGTGGCTTCGGCGCCGCCGGCGAGGGCTACTTCCGCCTCTCGGCCTTCAACAGCCGGGCGAACGTGGAGGAGGCGATGCGGCGGGTGCGGGCGCTTTGAAGGGGCTCCCTAGAGTCGGTGGCCATGATGTCGTCGCCAGGCCTGCCGTGACCCTCTTCCTCGTCAGCGGTGCCCGCGCCAGCGAGACGCCTGCCGGCAAGCCCGGAGGCGCCGCCGTGATGGAGAAGGCGCCGGAGCGGGTGCGCAAGCCTTCCCCGCGCTACAAGGTGCTGCTCCATAACGACCCGGTCAACTCGATGGAGTACGTGGTGGCCACCCTGCGCCAGGTGGTGCCGTCCCTGAGCGAGCAGGACGCGATCGCCGTGATGCTTGAGGCCCATAACACCGGTGTGGGGCTGGTGATCGTTTGTGATCTGGAGCCGGCGGAGTTCTACTGCGAGACCCTCAAGGCCAAGGGGCTGACCAGCACGATCGAGCCGGAGAGCTGAATGGCGTCGCCGCCGGCGGGCCCTGCCTTGGCCGCGGCCCGGCCCCGCTGGTGGGGCACGCTCCTCTATGTGCCGCTCCTCTATGGGGTGGGCTGGCTGGTGGCGCGACCGCTCGCCTGGATCGCCCCCCAGCTGCGGCCCGATCAGCTTGACCTGCTGGGGGTGGTGGTGGCCTTCAGCCTGCTGCTGCTCAGCCTGCCCGCCCGGCTGCGGCGGGTTTGGGGCGATCCCAGGCCCTGGCGACGGCTCGGGCTGCAGGTGGCTCCCCGCTGGGCCCTGGGCGTCTGGCTGGGGGGGCTGGGCCAGGCCCTGCTCCTCCTCGCCGGGGTCGTGGTGCTGCTGCTCCTTCTTGGACAGGCGCGCTGGAGCGGTCGGCTGGGCTGGGGGGAGGCGCTCAATGCCCTGGCCCTGCTGCTGGGGGTGGGCTTCGCCGAGGAACTGCTCTTCCGCGGTTGGTTGTGGGGGGAGCTGGAGCTGCAGCTGGGGCCGCGGCGGGCGCTGCCGCTGCAGGCCCTGATCTTCACGGCCCTGCATCCCTGGCATCAGCTGCCCGCCCCTGCGGCGATCGGGCTGTTCGGCGGGGTGTTGTTGCTCGGCCTGGTCCTGGCCCTGCAGCGGCGGGCCGATGGCGGCCCGCTCTGGGGGGCGGTGGGGCTGCACGGTGGCCTGGTGGGGGGCTGGTTCGCCCTGCAGGGCGGTCTGCTGGAGCTGGCGCCTCGCCTGCCGGAGTGGCTCGGCGGCAGCGGCGGGCCCGGGGCGCCCAATCCCCTGGGGGGGGTGCCGGGTTGGCTGGGCCTGGGGCTGCTGCTGTTGCTGCGCCGGCGCTGCTGGTGAGGCCCCGCGTGGGGCCGCCTCAGCGCACGGCGGTGGCCA
>JBILEP010000221.1:0-4081 GCA_044352045.1 Cyanobium sp.
ACAGCCCGCCGGCGATCAGCCCGCCGCGCACGCCATGCATCAGCCAGCCCAGGTAGGTGGCCAGCTGGATCGCCTCCGGGCCGGGCAGGAGCATGCAGTAATTGAGGGCATGCAGGTAGCGCCGCTCCGAGAGCCAGCGGCGCTCCTGCACCAGCTCTCGGTGCAGCAGGGCGATCTGGCCCGCCGGTCCGCCGAAGCTGACCAACCCCAGCTTCAGCCAGTAGCGGGAGGCCGCCGAGAGGCTCACGCCGCCATCGTGCATCGGCTGGAGACAAGGAGTTTCAATCTAGGCCGCTGGCCTGGAATGTGGGTGAATGACGGTGATTGCCGGGTTGTCCGATGGAGTTACGTTCGATCCATGATCCCTGCGTGAGCACCTGGGATCTGTGCCTACAGGTGGGTGTGAATGCCGCCACCTCCAGCCCTCCCTCCCCTGCCTAGGACGGGGGCAACCGTTTTCCTGCTGATGCCGGTTCCGCCGCTGCCCAACAACCTCGGCCCCACCCTGCTGCTCGCCCTCGGCCTGCTCACCGCCCCACTGCTGGTGGGGGTGCCTCTGCTGCTGCTTGGTTTGTCGTTGATCCGCACCGTCGAGGGGCGGCCGGCCCTGCCGGCCCTCGCCAGCGGCCAGCGCCGCCTCTGGAAGGTGCTGGGTCTGCCGCCGGCGGCTTGAGTCAGACCCCGGCGGCTTGATTCAGGCCCCGCTGGTTTGGCCCTCACGGCGCCGGGCCACTTCGCCGTGGCGCAGCAGCACCGCTTCGCCGGGGGGCAGCGGCTGCCACTGCTCATCGCGGGTGAGGGGTTCGGTGGCCAGGATCGTCACCACGTCGTCGGGGCTGGTGAGCTGGGCGAAATCCACGCTCAGGTCGTCATCGGCCAGGGTGGCCCGGCGGAAGGGGGCGCGGCGGGTGATGCGGTGCAGGCGGGTGGAGCTGGTGGCGAACAGCCAGCGGCCATTGGCGATCAGGGCGTTGAAGATGCCCTGGCGCGCCAGGGTGTCGGAGCCCTCCACCAGCGCCTCGAACAGGGCCGCCTCGTCGTCGGGGTTGAGGTCGCGCCGCTCCAGTTCCCCCAGCAGCCAGCAGAAGGCGGCTTCGCTGTCGGTGTTGCCCTCCGGCTGGAAGCCCGGCGCCGCCGGGATCGGGCCCTGCAGGTCGCCGTTATGGGCGAACACCCACTCCTGACCCCGCCAGCGGCGGTGAAAGGGATGGCAGTTCTCCACGGCCACCACCCCCTGGGTGGCCTTGCGGATGTGGGCGATCGAGCAATGGGCCCGCAGGGCCAGGCCCGCCACCTCGGCGGCGGTGGGCGAGAACGCCGCCGGCGCGTCCTCCCGGAACAGGCGCACCCCCTGCCCGTCGGCGTCGAAGCTGGCCAGGCCCCAGCCATCGCGGTGATCGCCGGTGGCGCCGCCCCGGCGGGTGAGGCCATGGAAGCTGAAGCGCAGATCGGTGGGGGTGTTGGCGCTCAGGGCCAGGAGTTCGCACATGGCGGATCGGCGATCAACGGCGGGTTTGTCCGAACAGCTCGTCCCAGAGCCCACCGCTCTTGGCGAAGAACTTGGCATCCACCTGCTCCCAGCCGCCGAAGGCGGCCACCGTGAAGGGCTTGGGCACCGGCGCGAAGCGGCCCTTCACCTCCTCCCACACCTGCGGGTTCACGGGCCGGAAGCCCTGCTCCGCGAAAATGCGCTGGGCCGCGGGGGTCTGCAGGTAGGCCGCCAGGGCCTCGGCTGCTTTGCGGGTGCCGCGCTGGTCGACGTTGCGGTCCACCACCGCCACCGGGCCTTCGATGCGAATGTTCACCGCCGGCACCAGGAAGGGCTGCTTGAGTTCGCCCATGGAGCGGGCCAGGATCGCCTCGTTTTCATAGTTGAGCAGCACATCGCCCTGGCCGCGCTTGAGGAAGGCGTCGGTGGCCTCGCGGGCGTCCTTCGGCAGATTCTCCACATTGCGGTACACGGCGCTCACGTAGGCCTTGGCCTGCGCCTCGCTGCCGCCGGTCTGGCTGACCGAGCCCCAGAGGCCGAGGAAATTCCAGCGGGCGCCGCCGGAGGTTTTGGGGTTGGCCGTGATCACCTGCACATCTGGGCGGGCCAGGTCGGACCAGCCCTGGATCCGCTTGGGATTGCCCGGCCGTGTGAGCAGGGCCACCATCGAATTGGTGATCATGCCGCCGTTGGGCAGCTCCTTCTCCCAGCCGGGAGCCACCAGCCCGGCCTTCTGCAGCTTGTTCACGTCGCCCGCCAAGGCGAGGGTGGCCACGTCGGCCGGCAGGCCATCAAGGATGGCCCGGGTCTGGGAGCCGGAGCCGCCGTAGCTGCTGCGCACCCGGATCGTCTGGCCGGTGCGGGCCTTCCAGTCGGCCTCGAACTGGGGCAGGATCTTGTCGTAGGCGCCCTTGGTGACGGCGTAGCTCACCAGCAGCAGCTCCTGGCCACCCTTCTCGGCCGTGCCGGCGCCGCCTTTCTCGGCCGTGCGCGGGCCGCCGCCGCAGCCGCCCAGCAGCAGGGCCGCCAGGGCCAGGGGCGCACCCAGGCGGGAAGCGAAGCGACGGGCGGCGGACGGAACGGATCGACTGGAAAGCACGGTAAACCGATGGGCTACATGGAAAAGAGTTTACAGGCTCTCCCGCCCGCTTCCCTGGGGATCGCGAAGGAGGCCGGTCCCCGGGGAGTCCCATGGACCGGCCGAACCCTGCCGCTCAGCGGGTCTGGGCGAAGATCTGGTCCCAGAGACCGCCCTTGCCGAAGAACTTCTTGTCCACGGCGCCCCAGCCTCCGAAATCGCCCACCTTGAAGAAGCTCACTTCGGGGAATTTGCCTTTGGCGTAGGCCTTGCCCTGGGGGGTGACGGGGCGGAAGCCGTTGTCCACGAAGATCCGCTGGGCCGCCGGCGTGTAGAGGAAACGGGCGAAAGCCTCGGCCGCCTTGCGGGTGCCTTTCTTGTCCACATTCTTGTCGACCACGGCA
The DNA here is from genome assembly GCA_044352045.1 of Cyanobium sp. Taxonomy (GTDB): domain Bacteria; phylum Cyanobacteriota; class Cyanobacteriia; order PCC-6307; family Cyanobiaceae; genus Cyanobium. The sequence goes on from JBILEP010000221.1 coordinate 2,972, forward strand.
ATCGGCATCTCGGTGAGCACGTTGGGGCTGAACACCTTCACCGGGCCACTCCATTCGCCACTCTTGCGGGCCAGCACCGCTTCGGTTTCCCAGTTGAGCAGCACATCGCCCTGGCGGCGCTTCACGAAGGTGTCGGTGGCCTCACGGGCGTCCTTGGGCAGCACCTCGGCGTTCTTGTAAACGCCGGTGATGAAGCTCTTCGCCGCCGCCTCCGAGCCGCCCGCCCGGGTGATCGCGCCCCACAGGGCCAGGAAGTTCCAGCGGGCGCCGCCGGAGGTTTTGGGGTTGGCCAGCACCGATTCCACGTTCTTGTTGTCGAGATCCTTCCAGCCGTTGATCTTCTTCGGATTGCCCGGCCGCAGGAAGGCCACCACGGTGGAGTTGGTGGGCACGGAATTGTTGGGGAATTCCCGCTCCCAGCCGGGTTGGATCAGGCCCTTGTCTTCGATCTTCTTCACGTCGGCGCTCATCGCCAGGCCCACCACGTCGGCCTCCAGCCCATCGATCACGGCGCGGGTCTGGCTACCGGAGCCGCCATAGCTGCCCTTGATCTCAATCACCTGACCGGTTTTTCTCTTCCAGTCGGCCACGAACAGGGGAATGATCTTGTCGTAGGCGGCCTTGGTGACCGCGTAGGTGACCAGCAACAGGGTCTGCTTTTGGGGGGTCTGGGCTTCGACGCGCTGGCCGCTGAGCAGGCTGCCGCCGAGGCTGAGGGCCGGCAGCGCGGCAAGAGCGCTGAGGGCGAGAGCCGCGCTGGCGCGGCGGCCCAGGGGAACGGGCGAAAAAACCACGGTAGTCCGATTGGGGTACTGACTGAAGCTACGGATCGGCTGGCCCCGCCGGTGTAATCGCCGCCATAAGAGCAAGAAGCCCGGGGATCCCCTCCCTTTGCGGGTCAGGGACTGCGACAATCCCCACAGTCAAGCCGGGGATTCCGTGGGCTTCAGCGCCAAAACCGAGTACGGCCTGGTCTCCCTTCTGGAACTGGCCGCCGTCCATGGCCAGGGGGGCGTGCTGCAGGTGGCGGAGATCGCCCAGCGCCAGGGCATCCCCGACCGCTACCTGGAACAGATGCTCACCAGCCTGCGCCGCGCCAGCATCCTGCGC
>JBILEP010000022.1:0-13584 GCA_044352045.1 Cyanobium sp.
TGGACACCCCCTACGGCTCCCCCTCCGACAGCCTGCGGATCGGCCGAATCGGCGATCTGGAGGTGGTGTTCCTGGCCCGTCACGGCCGCCATCACACTTTCACCCCCACCGAGGTGCCCTACCGGGCCAACCTCTGGGCCCTGCGCTCCCTGGGCGTGCGCTGGATCCTCTCGGTGTCGGCCGTGGGCTCCCTGCAGGAGCAGGTGCGCCCCCTCGACATGCTGGTGCCTGATCAGTTCATCGATCGCACCCACCAGCGGCCCCTCAGTTTCTTTGGGGAGGGGGCAGTGGCCCACGTCACGGCCGCCGACCCCTACTGCGGCGTGTTGAGCCGCATCCTCTCCGATGTGGGGGAAAGCATGATGCCGGAGGGGCGCCGTCTGCACCGCGGCGGCACCTATCTCTGCATGGAGGGGCCCGCCTTCTCCACCCGCGCCGAGTCGGAGCTGTACCGCTCCTGGGGCTGCGATGTGATCGGCATGACCAACCACACCGAAGCCCGCCTGGCGCGGGAGGCCGAGATGGCCTACGCCACCCTGGCGATGGTCACCGACTACGACTGCTGGCATCAGGAACACGCCTCGGTGACGGTGGAGATGGTGATCGAAAACCTGCGGGCCAACGCCGAGCTGGCCCAGCGCATCGTGCGGCTGGCGGCCGAGCGGCTCGCTGCCACCCGGCCCCCCAGCCGCGCCCACAGCGCCCTGCGCAACGCCCTGATGACACCAGCCCACGTGGTGCCGGCCGCCACCCGCCGTCGCACGGACCTGTTCACCGCCCCCTATTGGGGGTCCTGGCAGGAGGAGGACGACGAATCGAGGCTGTAGCCCAGGGCCGTGAGGGCCTCCCGCAGTCCCGGGCCATGGTGGGCGAGCGCCGCCGCGGCCGCCGCCGCGTCGAGACCGCTGGCCTGCATCAGCAGCGCCTGCTTCACCGAGCCACCACTGGCGGCCAGTAGCTGGGCCGCCCGCTGCCGCTCCACCCCGCTCAGGTCGCCAAGGATGCGCAGGGCCCGGTCCTCCAGCTTGCTGTTGGTGACCGCCACATCCACCATGCGGTTGCCGTACACCTTCCCCAGGCGCACCATCACGCCGGTGGAGAGGATGTTGAGGGCCATCTTGGTGGCGGTGCCGGCCTTCAGGCGGGTGGAGCCGGTGAGCAGCTCCGGGCCCGTGAGCAGCCGGATGTCGATGTCGCAGGGCATGGGCGCTTGCTCCACCGGCACGCAGGCCATGGCGATCGCCAGGGCCCCGAGGGCGCGGGCGTGGGCGAGGCCGCCGAGCACGTAGGGGGTGGTACCCCCGGCGGCGATCCCCACCAGGGCGTCGTCGGGCCCAAATCCCCGTGCCTCCAGATCGGCCCGGCCGGCGTCCGCCAGGTCTTCCAGGCCTTCGGAGCTGCGCAATAGGGCGGCGGCGCCGCCGGCCAGCACCCCCTGCACCAGCTCCGGCGGCGAGCAGAAGGTGGGGGGGCATTCGGCCGCGTCGAGCACCCCGAGCCGCCCGGATGTGCCGGCCCCGAGATAGAAGAGCCGCCCCCCAGAGCGCAGCCGCCTGGCAATCGCGTCGACCGCGGCGGCCAGGGCCTCAGCGGCGCCGGCCACAGCCCGCTGCGGCTCCAACTCATTGCGGCAGAACAAGGCCACCAGTTCCGGGGTGGGGAGCTGATCGAGTTGCTCGCTGGCCGGATTGGACTGTTCGGTGAGCAGGTGGCCCCGGCTGTGGATTTCCGCCGCGGAGCCGGAGGGAGTGGGGGAGATCAAAACAGGCCCTCGAGACGGCGGCGGAAGGCCTCCAGCTCGGGATCGCGCCCCTTGTCCTGCTCGCCCTCAGCCCCGTCCGCCTCGGCGAGCTCGCGCCAATGGCTGACATCCAGGTTCTGCTCCGGTGGGGCGATCAGCAGCCGGTCTTCGTCGCTGCGGGGCAGGAAGCCGGCGGGCACGAGGCGGGCCTCGTAGCCCGCCTCGGTGCAGAAGCGCTCGATCTCTTCGCGCTCCAGCGCCTCAACGCTGGGCATGGGGAAATCCTGGGCTTCCAGCAGTCCGGCGTAACGCTCGGCGTCGTCCGGGTCTTCGAACAGCAGAACCACCGTGCGGCCGTTGAGCTCCAGGGAGTGGATCCCCTCCGTGTCGCTGCCGGCGTCGAAGAGCAGCACGTGCACCGGTTCGGAACTCACGGGCGGTTCAGGAATGGCTCCGGCTCAGTGTCTCATCCGCCGTGCCGCTCCTCCGCCAACTCCCGCAGCCGCCGATAGAGGGCCTGCTGGGCTTCATCGAGGGACTCCTCCACCACGATGCGCACCTCCACGAGCTGGTCGCCCCGGCGCCCATCGCTTTCCAGGCCCCGGCCCCGCAGGCGCAACAGCCGACCGCTGGAGGAGCCGGCCGGCACCCGCAGGCGCACAGGACCGTCCAAGGTGGGGACCACCGCCTGGCAGCCCAGGGCCGCGTCGGCGGGGGGGAGATCCAGCTGGAAGAGCACCCGTAGCCCATCGATGCGCAGTCCTTCCGCCGTGCGCACCCGAAGCTGCAGGAAATGGTCGCCCCCCCCGGGTCCGACCCCCGCCAGCCGCAAGCGCCAGCCATCGCCGGCCAGGGGGGGCGTCCACACCTCCACCACGGTGCCATCGGGAAGGCTGAGCTCCACCCGCGTTCCCTCCAGGGCCTGCTCGGGGGAGAGCTCCACCAGGCTCTCCAGATCGCCGGCCGCCTGCACGGGAGGAGGCGAGGCGGGCCGGGCGGCCACCTCGGCGCCGCCGGTGGGCCGCCCGCCCCTGGGCTGACGCTCCAGCGGCTCCTCTTCCTCCTGCTCGCGAGGCATCCCGAAGAGGGCGGCCAGGTAGTCCTCGAAGCGGGGAAAGCCGCTGGCGAAGGGATCACGCTCCCCAGCAGGGCCGTTGCCATCCTCCAGGCCCGCCTCCCAGGCCTGGCGACGGCGGGGATCGGAGAGCACCGCATAGGCCTCGTTGACCAGCTTGAAGCGCTCCTCGGCCACCGGGTCGTTGCCGTTGAGGTCGGGATGCCAGCGCCGGGCCTGCAGGCGAAAGGCCCGCTTGAGGCTCTCGTTATCGGCCCCGGGCTCAAGACCCAGAACCGACCAGAAGTCAGGCCTGCCATCCAGGGAGGGGCCGGCTGTGGCGGAACGGCTCACGGCAACTCGTCGTCCGCCCAGGGGTCGTCCTGCAGGTTGGGCACGGGCCGGCGGCCCATCGTTTCAGGCACCTGCGGGCGCCGCGGTGGCGGCGGACCCTGGCCGTAGCCATCGTCGAAGTCCTGCTCTTCCTGCCGCTCGAATCGCCGCGGTTCGTACCGTTCCGGTCCGCTGTAGCCCCCGGGACCATAGGCGGAGCCGTTGGCTCGGGCCGGCGTCGCCCAGGGGTCGCCGCGCCGGCCGCCCTCCCAGTCGCCCCGCCGCGGGCTGTCCCAATCGTCCCAGTCGTCCTCGGCGAACAGTTCGTCCTTGAGGGAGCCCAGGGTGTTGCGGATGCCCTGCAGAGGCCCGGCTTCGGCGCGCCGCTCGCTCATCAGCCGCCGGTTGAGGCCGAACAGGGACTCCTGGAGCTGGCTGACCGCCAGCTCCAGTTCGGCGGACTCGCCGCCGGCCAGCAGATCCTGCACGTCCCGCAGGGCCAGCTCCACCGCACGCTGCTGGCGCTCGGCCCCATAGGGCCCCAGCTCGAGGGCGGCGTCCCGAAGGCGCCGCTCCGCCTGGCCCACCAGGGTCTGGGCCCGGTTGCGCCGATCGATCTCGGTGCGTTGGCGCCGGTCTTCCGCCGCCTTTCGCTCCGCCTCCTCCAGCAGCTTCTGGATCTCCTCCTCGCTCAGGTTGGATCCCCCCTGGATCGTCACGCTCTGCTGGCGTCCGGTGGTGCGGTCGGTGGCGGAGACCTGCAGCAGGCCGTTTGCGTCGATGTCGAAGGAGACCTGCACCTGGGGCACGCCCCGGGGTGCTGGTGGGATGCCGGAGAGGCGAAAGCGCCCGAGCGACTTATTGCCTTCCGCCATCTGCCGCTCGCCCTGCAGCACGTGGATCTCCACGGAGTTTTGGTTCGCCTCGGACGTGCTGAACACATCCGCCTTGCGCACCGGGATCGGCGTGTTGCGGGGGATCAGCACCTTCATCACCCCGCCGATCGTCTCCAGTCCGAGCGAGAGGGGGGTGACGTCGTTGAGCATCAGGTCGCGCAGCTCACCGGTGAGGATGCCCGCCTGCACGGCGGCGCCGATCGCCACCACCTCGTCCGGGTTCACCGACTGGCATGGTTCGCGGGGCACCAGGGTGCGCACCATCTCCTGCACCATCGGCATCCGGGTGGAGCCGCCCACCAGCACCACATCATCGATGTCATCGGCGGCCATGCCGGAGTCCCGCAGGGCGCGTTGAACGGGCCGCAGCAGGCGGTCGAGCAGATCGGGGCAGAGGCTCTCCAACACCCCCCGCTCCAGGGTGGTTTCGATGTGCAGGGGGCCCTCGGCGCCGGTGGCGATGAAGGGCAGGGAGATCGGCGTGCTGCGCACCCCGGAGAGCTCCTGCTTGGCTTTCTCAGCCGCCTCGCTGAGCCGCTGCAGGGCCTGGCGATCGCGGCGCAGGTCGATGGCGTGCTGCGTCTGGAAGGCATCCGCCACCCAGTCGACGATGCGGCGGTCCCAGTCGTTGCCGCCGAGCTGGGTGTCGCCGCTGGTGGCCTTCACATCAAACACGCCGTTGGCGATGCGCAGCACCGAGACATCAAAGGTGCCGCCGCCCAGGTCGAAAACGAGCACCCGGCGGGCGGCGCTGCGGTCGAAGCCGTAGGCCAGGGCTGCCGCCGTGGGCTCGTTGAGGATGCGCTCAACGTGAAGACCTGCCAGGCGGCCGGCATCACGGGTGGCCTGGCGCTGGGCGTCATTGAAGTAGGCGGGCACGGTGATCACCGCCGCCTCCACCGGTTCCCCCAGGTAGGTGGCGGCGTCGTCGACGAGCTTGCGCAGGATCGAGGCCACCAGCTCTTCTGGGGCATATTCCCGCTCCGTGGCGGGACAGACGATGCGCACGTTGCCCTGGTCGTTCGCCCGCACCGTGTAGGGCACCCCGAGGCTGCTCTCGTCGAGTTCGTCCCAGCTGCGGCCGACGAAACGCTTGAGGTTGGCGAAGGTGTTGCGGGGATTGAGCACCAGCTGGCGCCGCGCCAGCTGGCCGACGAGCAGTTCGCGCTCGCGGCTGAAGCCCACCACCGACGGGGTGGTGCGGCCCCCTTCGACGCTGGCGATCACCTGGGGGCGACCGCCCTCGAGCACCGCCACCACCGAGTTGGTGGTGCCCAGGTCGATGCCAACGATCCGCCCCATGAAAGAAGAGAGGTGCCGCCCAGCCTGGACGGGTGTGAGGCCAAGCTACCGGCCCTGGCCATCCGTTAAACCGAGCTTAAACGGCCACGCCGGCTGAGCTTCCTAGAGTGGAGAGGTTGCAAGCCGTCACTTCGGCTTTCCCACTGCCGCCCGCATGACTAGCCTTGACGGTCTTCCCAGCAGTGGCGGGGTTCGGGATGCCTTCACCCTGCGCCGCCGGCCACCTGCTGAAAAGTTTGTCGACAACAGCTTTCGCTGGCTCACCCTGGGCCTGGCAGGGTTGGTAGCCATCGTTCTGGCCGGCATCTTCTTCACGGTCCTGCACGGTGCCGAGGAAGCTCTCAAGGATTTTGGGCTCGGTTTCCTATTCACTTCTGCCTGGGATCCAGTCAACAACAAGTACGGCGCCTTCACGGCGATCTACGGCACCCTGGTGACCTCGTTTCTCTCCCTCCTGATCGCTGTCCCCCTCGGTCTGGGAACCGCCATTTTCATCACCGAGGAGCTCATTCCTTCTGTTTTCTGTGAGGCGATCGGCTTAATGGTGGAGCTACTGGCTGCCATCCCTTCGGTGGTTCTGGGATTGTGGGCGATCTTCGTCATGGAACCCATGCTGCGGCCCTTTCTGGGAGCGCTCCACAACTATCTTGGCTGGATCCCTCTCTTTTCCACCATTCCCCAGGGACCCGGTGTTGCCCCTGCGGTCCTCATTCTGGTGGTGATGATCCTGCCGATCATCACCGCCATTTCACGTGATGCCCTGCGCCAGGTGCCTATCGAGCTGCGTCAGGGGGCCTATGGGGTTGGAACCACGCGCTGGGGTGCGATTCTCAACATCATCCTGCCCGCAGCCGTCTCGGCGATCACAGGAGGGGTCATGTTGGCGCTGGGTCGAGCGATGGGTGAGACGATGGCGGTGACGATGATCATCGGCAACTCCCTCAATTTTTCCCCTTCGCTGTTGGCACCTGGCAACACCATTGCCTCCCTGCTCGCCAATCAGTTCGGTGAAGCCGACGGCGTACAGGTTTCGGCGCTGATGTACGCGGCTTTGATCCTGATGATCCTTACCTTTGCGGTCAATGTCATGGCGCGCTGGGTGGTGCGCAAACTCAGTCTGCGGTACTGAATCCTTCCCGAAACCTTCACACATCCCCGAGATGACTGCCACCTTTGAGCGCAACTCTCTCTTCTTTGACCGTTCACTTTCGAGGAATCGCTTCAATCGATTGCTCACCTCTATTGCTGGCTTTTTCGCGGGCCTGGCGGTGTTGCCACTGCTTCTGGTACTTCTGTATGTACTCGTCCAGGGGGGCAGGCTGCTGACCCCGCAACTGCTCAGTCAGCTGCCTCCCGCTCCCGGAATGAGCGGCGGTGGTATCGGCAACGCCATCATCGGCACCATTGTGGTCACCCTGATCGCGGCGCTGATTGCGATTCCGGTGGGTGTTGGCGGCGGGATCTACCTCAGCGAATATTCCGGTCGAGGCTGGTTCGCTCCCTTCGTCCGTTTTGGCAACGACGTTTTGGCGGGTGTTCCCTCAATCGTTTGTGGTGTGTTCGTCTACGGCATTATTGTTTCCACCCGGGTATTCTTCGGTCAAAGCTATAGCGCCATGGCCGGTGGCATCGCCCTTTCCGTGCTCATGCTGCCTACGGTGATCAAAACCACCGAAGAGGGGCTCAAGCTTGTCCCTCAGGAGATGCGCTGGGGCTCCTTCGGCGTCGGGGCCTCTCGTTTCGTCACGATCACACGGGTGGTGCTCCCAGCAGCCCTCACCCCGATTGCCACTGGGGTGGTATTGGCGATTGCCCGCGCCGCTGGTGAAACGGCACCGCTGATTTTTACAGCCCTTTTCTCCCCATTCTGGCCCGAAGGCATCTTCAATCCGATCGCCACCATGTCGGTGCTGATCTTCAACTTCGCCATCATGCCCTATGAAGCCCAGAATGAATTAGCCTGGGCAGCCTCTTTCATCCTCGTCCTGATGATCTTGGGCGCCAATCTACTGGCCCGCTGGCTCGGCTCTGTTGGGCGAACCTGAGCACCTCCACGCCTAATCTTGTAGTCTCTCCACATCTTTAATTCCCATGTCCTCTTCCCCTTCCACCTTTAACAACATTGCCGCCCAGGATGTTTGCATGTCCCTGCAGGACGTCACGATCTCCTACGGAAGCTTCGAAGCGGTGCGCGGCGTTTTCATGGACATTCCCCGCGGCCGTGTGACCGCCTTCATCGGCCCCTCCGGCTGCGGCAAGAGCACCGTCCTGCGTGGACTGAACCGAATGAACGACCTCATTCCAGGCTGCAAGTTGAAAGGGCGTGTGTTGTTTGATGGTCAAGATCTGTATCAGCCGAATGTCGATCCGGTGGAGGTGCGCCGGCGCATCGGCATGGTGTTCCAGAAACCCAACCCGTTTCCGAAGACGATTTACGAAAACATCGCCTTCGGTGCCCGCATCAACGGTTTCCGCGGCGACATGGATGAGCTGGTGGAGCGCTCGCTGCGCAAGGCCGCCGTGTGGGAGGAGTGCAAAGACAAACTGCAGGAAAGCGGCCTGGCCCTCTCCGGCGGGCAACAGCAGCGCCTCTGCATCGCCCGCGCCATCGCCACCGAGCCGGAGGTGATCCTGATGGATGAACCCTGCTCCGCCCTCGATCCGATCTCCACGCTGAAGATCGAGGAGACCATGCATGAGCTGAAACGCAGCTACACGATCATCATCGTCACCCACAACATGCAGCAAGCGGTACGCGTGGCCGACATGACCGCCTTTTTCAATGCCGAGGCGGTGGAGGGCGGCACCGGCAAGCTGGGCTACCTGGTGGAGTACAGCGAGACCGAGAAGATCTTCAACGCCCCCGGCCAGCAGGCCACCCTCGATTACGTCAGCGGTCGTTTCGGCTGAACCCCAACCCCCACCATCCGCGCCAGCGCACCGCTCGGCTGGGGAAACATTTCGTCTCGCCCATGAAAAAGCCCCTGACGGGGCTGGAAGGGAACGGAGAGGGAGGGATTCGAACCCTCGATAGAGTTGCCCCTATACAGCATTTCCAGTGCTGCGCCTTCGACCACTCGGCCACCTCTCCGCAGGAGGAAACAAGGCCCGTGGCAATGTAGCAGGCAGCTCCCTCCGCCGCCCCCATCCCGGCCGCCATGACCCGCAGCTTTCCGATCACCGTGCACTGGCGCCAGGCCGGACGGCTGATCCGCCACGACGTTCCCGAGGGGGAGTACATCCTGCGCAGCTTCGAGCGCCAGGGCGATCCCCTGCCCTTCAGTTGCCGCAACGGCTGCTGCACCGCCTGCGCCGTGCGGGTGCTGGCGGGCGACATCGACCATCGCGAGGCCCTCGGCCTCTCCCGAGAGCTGCGCAGCCGCGGTTACGGACTGCTCTGTGTGGCGAGGGCCATCGGTCCGCTGGAGGTGGAAACCCAGGATGAGGATGAGGTGTATGACCTCCAGTTCGGCCGCCATTTCGGCCGTGGCGCGGTGCGGGCAGGCCTGCCGCTCGACGAGGAATGAGCGATCTTTCCCTTTCCGCCGCGGCGCGGCGCGGTTCCGGGTTGCCGCAGGGGGAGCTGCTGCAGCTGGCGGAGGTGGCCAGGCGGGCGGCCGCCGCCGGGGCCGAGCCGCTGCGGCGTCTGTTCGGCCAGCTGGAGAATGTGCGCAGCAAAGGCAGCGCCGGCAACCTCGTCACCGAGGCCGACCTGGCCGCTGAATCGGCGGTGCTGGCGGTGTTGGAGCAGGAAACCCCCTCCTTTGCCGTGCTGGCGGAGGAAAGCGGCCGGCGCAGCGGCCAGGGCGATCTGGAGTGGTGTGTCGACCCGCTCGATGGCACCACCAACTACGCCCATGGTTTTCCTGTGTTCGCCTGTTCCGTGGGCCTGCTCTGGCGCGGCGAGCCACTGCTCGGGGCGTTGGAGTTGCCCGCCCTGCAGCAGAGCTTCTGGGCCGCCGCCGGCGAGGGTGCCTGGCGCAACGACACCCGCCTGCAGGTGAGCGGCTGCCAGCGGCTGGCGGATGCCCTGCTGGCCACGGGCTTCGCCTATGACCGGGCCGAGCGGCTCGATAACAACTACGCCGAATTCGCCTGGTTCACCCACCGCAGCCACGGGGTGCGGCGGGCGGGGGCAGCGGCCGTCGACCTGGCCTGGGTGGCGGCCGGTGCCCTTGACGGTTACTGGGAGCGTGGTCTGGCCCCGTGGGACCTGGCCGCCGCGGTGGTGCTGGTGGAGGAGGCCGGCGGTGTGATCAGCGCCTACGACGGCCAGCGGCTGCGCCTGGGGGACGGGCGCCTGATCGCCTGCGGGCCGCAGCTGCACAACGCAATGGTGGGGGGGCTCGCCCGCTGCCAGCCCCTGGCGGGGGCCAGCTACGGCGCCCCGGAGCTCGACGCCGCATCGCCCTGATGGTCCTCCTGCGCAGCGCTCCATAGGATCGGCCCGCCGGTTCCCCCACCCCAGCCGCCCCTGCCATGGCCCTGCAACCCGCCGCCGGCGTCCGCGACCTCAACCCCCGGGAGGTGGACAGCAACCGACGCCTGAGCGACACCCTGGCGGAGGTCTACCGGCTCTGGGGCTATCAGGAGGTGGCGCCCCCCTCGATCGAGCTGCTCGACACCCTCCAGGCGGGTGGGGCGATCGAGGAGCGGGAGCTGGTGCGGCTGGTGGCGGATGAGCCCCTCGGCCTGCGGCCCGAGCTCACCGCTTCGATCGCCCGCGCCGCCAGCACGCGCATGGCCGACCGGCCGAGGCCCCTGCGCCTCTGGGCCTGCGGCAGCACCTTCCGCAGCGCCATCGGTGAGGCGGGGGGCCAGCGGGTGAGTGAGCAACTGCAGAGCGGCGTCGAACTGCTCGGCATTCCCTCCCCCGCCGCCGACACCGAGCTGATGCACCTGCTGCTGGCCGCCTGCGCCACCCTCGGGCTGCGGTCGGAGCACCAGCCCACCCTGCTGGTGGGCCACCACGGCGTGCTCAGTGCCCTGCTGCGCCAGCTGGCAGCGCCCCACCAGGCTCCAGTGCGCGCGGCCCTCACCGAGTTCGACCCGCTGGCCCTGGCGGCCCTGCCCCTTTCCGCGACGGAACGCCAGCGGCTGATGGCTCTGCTGGCCCTGCGGGGCGAACCGACACAGGTGCTGTATCAGCTGGAGCAGTGGCTTGGTCCGCTGCCGCTCCTCGACAGCCTGGCCCGCACCCTGGAGAGCGTGGCGGCCAGGGCGACGGCCCTGGGGGTGCGCCTGCAGCTGGATCCCACGTTCCAGCCCCACTTCGACCTCTACGACGGCCTGGTGTTGAAGCTGGTCTGCCAGGGGGCCGACGCGCCGGTGGCCATCGCCAGCGGCGGCCGCTACGACGCCCTGGTGGGGCGCTTCTGCGCCGATCCGGAGCTGAGCGCCGGCACCGGTTTCGCCTTCGCCATCGAGGAGATCCGCGAGCTGCTGGGGGCGGACTATCGCGCCGCCCCGCCAACCGCCCCCTGGCTGGTGGCTGCGAGCGCCGAGGCGGGCCTGGGGGCGGCCTTGGCTCGCCTGGCGGAGCTGCACGCGGCGGGGCAGGCGGCTGAACTGTGCCCGGAATCCTGCGCCACCGCCGCCGAGGCCGAACGGATCGCGGCCAGCCGCGGCTGTCGCGGCGCCCAGTGGCTGGCTGCCTAGGATCCGGCCGTACCGCCAGGCGCAGCAATGGCCCACACGATCGTCACCGAAATCTGCGATGGCGTGGCCGACTGTGTGGACGCCTGCCCGGTGGCCTGCATCCATCCCGGCTCAGGCACCAACAGCCGCGGCACACCCTTCTATTGGATCGACGCCGACACCTGCATCGATTGCGGCATCTGTCTGCAGGTGTGCCCGGTGGCGGGAGCGATCCTTCCGGAGGAGCGGCCGGAGCTGCAAAGGGTCGGCTGATCGCCATCCAGGTTCGGACACCCCTCCCTGCTTGCGGTTGAGCCACGGAGGGCTCTTGTCTAAGGTTCAGCCGTTGCACCACATTGCCGCCATGCCGGTTCTGGAAGAACAGGGACAGATCCAGATCCACACGGAGAACATCTTTCCGATCATCAAGAAGGCCGTCTACAGCGGCCATGAGGTGTTCCTGCGGGAACTGGTCAGCAACGGGGTCGATGCCATCAGCAAGCGGCGCATGGCGGCCATGGCCGGCGACTGCAGCGAAGGCCCGGATGGACAGATCGCAATCCGCATCGACCGGGACGCCAAAACGCTCACGATTTCCGACAACGGCATCGGCATGAATGCCGAGGAAGTGAAGCGTTACATCAATCAGGTGGCCTTCTCCAGTGCTGAGGAATTCCTTGAGAAATATAAGCAGGAGGGCGATGCCATCATCGGCCACTTCGGCCTGGGCTTCTATTCCAGTTTCATGGTGGCCCGCCAGGTGGAGCTCGTCAGCCTTTCGGCCCGGCAGGGAAGTGAGGCGGTGCGCTGGAGCTGCGACGGTTCACCTCGCTTCAGCCTCACCTCCGCCGTGCGCTCCGATCCTGGTACCGATGTCATCCTTCATCTGATGGAGGAGGAGCTGGAGTACATCGAGCCGGCCCGCATCCGCACCCTGATCACCACCTACTGCGACTTCCTGCCGGTGCCGGTGCAGCTGGATGGTGAAACCATCAATAAGCGTGAAGCACCCTGGCGCCGCAGTCCTCGTGAGCTGAGCGACAACGACTACATCGAGCTATACCGCTACCTCTACCCCTTCCAGGGCGACCCGCTGCTGTGGGTGCACCTCAACACCGATTATCCCTACACGCTGCAGGGCATCCTCTTCTTCCCCCGCATCAGCGGCCGTGCGGACTGGGAGAACGGCGAGATTCGCCTCTACTGCAACCAGGTGTTTGTTTCCGATTCGATCAAGGAGGTGGTGCCCCGCTACCTGCTTCCTTTGCGCGGCGTCCTCGATTCCCCGGACATCCCCCTGAACGTCAGCCGCAGTGCCCTGCAGACCGACCGGCGCGTTCGCTCGATCGGTGGCTTCGTCGCCAAGAAAATCGGCGATCGCCTCAAGGAGCTGCGCCGCGAGGATCCGGCTCGCTATGCCGAAATCTGGGAATCGCTGGCCCCCTTCATCAAGATTGGCGCGATGGAGGATGAGAAATTCGCCGAGCAGGTGGCGGATCTGGTGCTGTTCCGCACCACCGCCGCCGCCGCCGGCGAGGGGGAGGGCGCCGATCCGATCGCCGCGGGCGACGACACCTACACCACCCTGGCCGGCTACCGCTCCCGCCTGGCGGAGGCGGACTCCAAACGCATCCTCTATTGCACCAACGAAGCGGCCCAGGCCAGCGCCCTCGGACTCTGGCGCTCCCAGGGGACGGAGGTGCTGCTGGCCGACACCCTGATTGACGCCCAGTTCATCCCCTGGCTGGAGCATCGCCACGGGGAGCTGAGCTTCCAGCGGGTCGACGCGGAGCTGGCCGACAGCCTCCAGGAGAACGAACCCGAGCTGGCCGACGCCGATGGCCAGGACGCCGGTGAAAAGCTGCGCGAGCTGTTCCGCTCCGCCCTGGACGACGAGCGGGTCACCGTCAAGGTGCAGGCCCTCAAGGGCGACGAGGCGCCGGCGGCCCTGATCCTTCTGCCGGAGCAGATGCGCCGCATCAACGACATGGGCGCCCTGATGGAGCAGCGGCTGCCGGGGCTTCCCGATCACCATGTGTTGCTGATCAACCGGCGCCATCCGCTGGTGGAAGGGCTGCGCAAGCTCGCCGCCGGCGCCGTGATCACCGGTGCCGCGGAAGATTCCCCCAGCCGCCGCCTGGCCCTCGACCTCAGCCGCCATCTTTATGAGATGGCCCGCCTAACGGTCGGCGGTCTGGAGCCCAACCAGCTGGCGGGCTTCCAGCAACGCGATGTCGACCTGATGGGCCGTCTGATGGAGCGCCTGCTCTGAGCCTGCGCCCCGCCGCCCGACCTCCCCAGGCGACCCTGCGTTCCTCGCCGCTGGCGCGGACGCCGCTGCTGTCCCTTCTGGCGTTGTCCCTCGGGCTGCTCCTGGGGCTGGCGCTACCCCACTCCCTGGCGGCGGGGGCTGTGCCGTCGCCCCTGACGGTGCGGGTGCTCATGCCCGCCTCCTTCGCCGACGCCACCGCCGAACCGGTGAAGCGATTCAATGTGGCCCACCGCGATCTGCAGGTGGAGGTGGTGCGTGGTCCCCTCGACGGCGACACCCTTTCTGATCTGGCGGTGAGCGGCCTGCTGCTTGGCGACACCCCCTACGACCTGCTGCTGATCGACCAGAC
>JBILEP010000223.1:0-4066 GCA_044352045.1 Cyanobium sp.
CGCCGCCTTCCTCGCCCAGAGCAGCTTCCATCCCACTTTTCTCTACGAATCCCTCTGGAACCTCGGCGTCTGCGCCCTGTTGCTCAGCTTGTTCCAGCAGGCGAGCCGGGGTCGTTTGTCGCTTCCCGCTGGCGCCCTCAGCTGCGTGTACCTCATGGCTTACAGCAGTGGCCGGGTCTGGATTGAGGGCCTGCGCCTTGATCCCCTCTGCCTGTTCTCCGAGCCCCCCTTCTGTCAAGGGGGACTGCGCATGGCCCAGTTGATGAGCCTGCTGCTGATCAGCCTGGGCGGCTTGGGCCTCTGGTGGCTGTACGGCCTCCGCCGTCCGCTGCCCGATCCCGCGGGGGTGGGGGCATGAGCGCTCCAGTCCAGATTGTGGGTGCCGGACCCGGCGCCCCCGACCTGCTCACCCTGCGGGCCGCCCGGGCGATCGAGCAGGCGGAGGTGCTCGTCTGGACCGACTCCCTGATCAACCCCCGCATCGCCGCCATGGCGCCCGCGGGCTGCGAAAGCCTGCGCACCAGCACCCTCACCCTTGAGGAGGTGCTGGAGGTGCTGATCGAGCGGGGCCGGGCCGGCCGTCGGGTGGTGCGGCTCCACGATGGCGATCCCTGTCTCTACGGGGCGCTGCACGAGCAGATCTGCCGCCTGGCCGAAGCCGGTCTGGAGGTGGAGGTGATCCCCGGCCTGAGCGCCTACCAGGCCACGGCCGCGGCACTGGGCGCCGAGCTCACGATCCCCGGGTTGGTGCAGACGATCGTCCTCAGCCGGGCGGGCGGGCGCACCGGGACCCCGGAGCGCGAGTCGCTCGCCCGGCTGGCCGCCCTGCGCGCCTCCCTTTGCCTGTATCTCAGCGCCCGCCACGTGGAGGAGGTGCAGGAGGAACTCCTGCGCCACTACCCCGAGGACACCCCCGTGGCGATCGGCTACCGGGTGAGCTGGCCCGACCAGTGGTTGTCGCTGGTGCCGCTCCGCGACATGGCCCGTGTCAGCCGGGAGCGGGAGCTGATCCGCACCACCCTCTATGTGGTGAGCCCGGCCCTGGCCCCTCCCAGCGGAGCCCGCTCCCGTCTCTACTCCGCCAGCCATCACCACCTCTTTCGCGGGGGTGCCGAGCCCTAGGCAGGGGTCGGCCCATGCAATTCCCGCTCCAGCCGTTCCCGGTCGAACCGGCAGCCGAGGCGGGCGCTGATGGCGGCCGCATCCCCTTCGGCCAGGCCGAGACAGCAGGTGCCGCCGGGGGATGGGGTGACGTGAAAGGTGAGGCCGTCGACGGCCGGGATGCTCACCTCACCGAGCATCAGGCGCCGGTTGCGCTTGTCGATCAACTGGGGGCGCACACCGCCGAACCCCTCGGCGAAGCGCAGGTCCTCCAGCCGCAGCCCGGGGACGATCTTGCGCACGTCGGCCAGGAAGAGGCGACGCCGCAGCCCGGGCACCTCGTAGAGCAGGTTGCGCAGGATGTAGTTGCGGATATCTGCCACCCCGAACAGCTGCCAGAGCATCGCCAGAACAGCCCCATCGAGCCGCAGCACCTGGAGGAACTCCCAGAAGGAGGCCGGCACGTAGCGCTCCAGCCGCGGCAGCAGCAGGGCCGTAGGCCCGAAGCGGGTCTGGCCTGGCACCCGCACATCCGGATCGCCATGCAGGGCGGCGAAGGGCAGGCGGTCGTTCTGGACGGTGTACACCTTTCCCCGCAGGCAGGCGGGCGTGAAGTAGAAGCTTCCGGCGACCGGCAGGCAGGAATAGTCCAGCCCGAAGCCCATCCGCTGCGCCATCAATAGGCTGTGGGCGCCGGCGTTCACCACCACCTGGCGGGCGCGCAGCGTGCGCTTGCCCGTCGCCCCGTCGAACTCCACAAGGAAGGTTTGCGGCGCCGCTGGGTCGGGGCCTTCCGGCACGATCGCGGTGACCTTGGTGCCGAGCGCCACATCCAGCTGGCGCTCGCTGCCGGTCAGGGCCGCGCGGGCCTGGTCGACGAAGGAGGCGGAGAGTTCCTCGTAGTCCACCGCCGTGGCGGTGTCGCGAATGCCGATCGCCACGATCTCCTCCGGCCGCGGCGTGCCGTCGCTGCCGGCTACCGCCGGTTCCCACTTGGCGATCTCGGCGGCCTCAAGCAGCTCCATGGCCGGGAAGTGGGGGGAGAAGCGCGCGAAACGCTGGCGCAGAAAGGTGCACTCCCGCTCCCCTACACCGAGCACCATTTTCGGGGTGTGGAAGACGCAGCGCTGGGCCACCTCGGGCTCGAGAAGGGCGGCGTAGCGCCCGATCATCTCGGCGGTTCGCTTCACCGCCAGGGCCTTCTCCAGGGTGTAGTTGGTCTCGATATCGCCGCAGTGGATGGTCTGGCTGTTGCTCGAGGCTTTGGAGTTCACCTGGGCCAGGCGCTCGTAGCGCTCCACCAGCGTCACCCGGCTGAGATCGCTGTAGCGGGCCAGAACGAACAGCAGGGCGGTGCCGCAGACCCCGCCGCCGACGATCAGCACATCGGTCTCCTCGACCTGTTCCCCTGGATGCGGCACCGGCGGCGCGAACGTCAGACCCCATGCTGTCCGATCGACGCTCAAGCGGTCACACCGAAGGCCCGTGGCTCCCGGCCTGGCTGGGCGGTCGTGCCCTATGCTTAGGAAATCGCTGCCACAAACCACGGTGGGTGGCACGCGGGCGATTAGCACAGCGGTAGCGCACTTCCTTCACACGGAAGGGGTCACTGGTTCGAATCCAGTATCGCCCATCAAAAATGTCGTCATTCTCTAGGCTGGCAACGTAGACAGGCGGCTGGTTGACGATACCTTGACCTCGCGGCTTTGCTTGCGCCGCAATCGGTTGTCCCCGCAGCGTGGCCTTGAGCGAGTCCTCCCCCTTCCCCACCAGTTCCCCGAACCCGGAACCGATCTCCGAGCTGGTGGAACTGGGGCGGCGTCTGCGCCGGGCCCGGGAAGGTCGGGGCATCGGCGTCGCCGAGCTGGCCGATCGCCTGCACCTGGCCCCGGAGCAGCTCACCGCCCTGGAGAACGGCGACCGGGGCCATCTGCATGAACCGGTGTTCGTGATCGCCCAGGCCAAGCGGGTTGCCCAGGCCCTGGGGGTCGATGTCAGCCCCCAGGTGGAGAGCTTGCGCCAGAGCCCATGGATGCGCCCCCCCGCCCCCGCAGGGCGTGCGCCCATGGCGCTTCCGCCGGGCCAGGCCACCCCAGCCACCCATCCGGAATCCGGCGGAACCCCGTTTCGCGTGTCCCGGGCGGCCGCCCTCGCGGGTCTCGCCCTGCTGCTGGGGCTGGTGGGGATCCAGTCCTTCCGGCTCTGGGGCCAGCGCCGCCCGGTGCCCGCTGCGGTGCCCGCCGCCGCCCCTTCGACGGCAGCCACGGCGGCTCCCGGAGTCCTGCTCCTGCGCAGCGAGCAGCCCAGCTGGGTGGAAGTGCGCAATGGCGCGGGTCAGGTGCTCTTCAGCGGCCTGCTCGAGAAGGAGGCGCGCTTCCGCCTCGCTGGCGGCCTGCGGGTGCTGGCTGGTCGCCCCGACCTGGTCACCGCCACCGTTGCCGGCGAGGCGCCGCGGCGGCTGGGCAGCATCAGCCAGGTGGACTGGCAGGACTTCGCGCCAAGCCCCTCCCCTCCAGAGCGCCCTCCGGCGCCAGCCCCGACACCCTGAGGGTCAGCCCGGTCAGCTCCAGCACCACCGGAGCGCACGACCCCAGGCTCCAGCGCTCCAGGGTGAGATCCACGGGCGGCTCTCCCAGCGCTTCCGGCGCGGCGTTCAGATCGATCACCAGGCCGGTGGGCCGAGCCCGGGGACCTGTGGCGCTCACCGTCAGTTCGGCGATCAGCGCGGCCGGGCGGCGATCCAGGGCGGCGGCAAGCCGCAGCAGGAGCGCCATCGCCTGCACGGTGCGCCGCTGCTCGCGGCCCTCGATCAGCTGCCACGACTCATGGCGCTTCTTCGGCAGGCTGCGGCGGTGGTAGCGGGCGATCGCCGCCACCATCAGGTGCTCGTTCTGGGAATGGCCGAGCAGCTCGCCATGGCGGATCAGATACCAGGTGTGCTTGTGGTAGGCGGCGATGTTGATGT
>JBILEP010000224.1:0-4060 GCA_044352045.1 Cyanobium sp.
GCTGCCTGAGCTGCTTCGATTACACCAACGCCGGCGCCGACCTGGTGGTGGGCTACATGGGGGCGGAGTTCGGCCGGCAGTGGATCACGGTGCGCAACCCTCGCGGCGCCGAGCTGCTGGCCCTGGTGGAGGCGGAGCTCGACGCCGCGCCGGTTTCCAGCCGTGGTGATCGCCGCCAGGCGGTGCAACAGGGGATCGACGCCTACGACCGGGCGCTGCGCCTGCCCCGCTGGCTGGCGGAACTGGTGGGCTTCGTGGTGCAGCGGGTTGGCCCGCGGGGGCTGGAGTACGGCCGCTTTTCGATCGATTCCCACTTCACCCGCAACGCCCTGTGGTTGCGGCGGCACCATGGGGAGATGGCCGAGCGACACATCCCCGAATTCGCCCGCCGCATCGTCAGCCGCTACCGGCTGCCCTCGCCGTGAGCGCAATCGCACCCGCCGCGGACCACGACTGCGGCGTGCTCCTCCATCCCACCGCCCTGCAGGGGAGCCCGGTCTGCGGCAGCCTCGGCGCGCCCGCCCGGGACTGGATCGCCCTGCTGGGCCGGGAGGGGGTGGGGGTGTGGCAGGTGCTGCCGCTGGCGCCCACCGATGGCACCGGCTCCCCTTACAGCTCCCCCAGCGGCTCGGCGCTCAACCCCTGGTTGATCGACGTGGACGACCTGGTGGCCGAGGGCTGGCTGCTCCCCGCGGATCGGGACGCCCTGCCCGGCGCCCGAGCTGTCGGCGGCCGCTTGGATCCGTCCCTGGCCGGGGAGCGGGCGACGGCGCTTGGGGCGGCCCTGCGCCGCCGCTGGGCCGCGCGGCCCAGCCGCGAGCGGCAGGCCTTCCAGCTCTGGCAGCGCCAGCAGCGGCCCTGGCTGCGCGACCACTGCCGTTTCATGGCCCTGCGGCGCCTCCATGGCGGCCAGCCCTGGTGGCAGTGGCCCGAGCCCCTGGCGGCGCGTCACTCCGGCGCCCTGCGGCGGCTGGAGCGCGACCAGGCCGAGGCGCTGCTGGAGGAGGCCCTGCTCCAGTGGTGCTGCGAGCGCCAGTGGCGGCGCCTGCAGGCGGAGGCCGCGGCGGTGCGGGTGCGGCTGGTGGGGGATCTGCCTTTCTACGTGGCCCATGACAGCGCCGACGTGTGGGCCCACCCGGGCCTGTTCTCCCTTGGGCAGGGCGGCCGGCTGGAGGCCCAGAGCGGCGTGCCGCCCGATTACTTCTCGCCCACGGGACAGCTGTGGGGCACGCCGGTGTATCGCTGGTGGCGCCACCACCTGAGCCGCTTCCGCTGGTGGATGGAGCGGCTGGAGCGGCAGTTATCGCTCTACGACCTGGTGCGACTCGACCATTTCCGCGCCCTGGAGGCCTACTGGCGCGTGCCCGGGGAGGACGACACCGCCATGAATGGCGCGTGGCAGCCCTCCCCAGGGGAGGCGCTGCTGCGGCGGCTGCGGCGGCGCTGCCGCCGGCGGGGGCTGCTGCTGGCTGGCGATCGCCTGCCGCTGATCGCCGAGGACCTGGGGGTGATCACGGCGCCGGTGGAGGCGCTGCGCGACCGCTTCGCCCTGCCCGGCATGAAGATCCTCCAGTTCGCCTTCGACGGCAACGACGCCAACCCCTACCTGCCCGCCAGCTATGTGGGCGAGCGCTGGGTGGTGTACACCGGCACCCATGACAACGCCACCACCCTGGGCTGGTGGCGCAGCCTGGATGAGGACTCACGACGACGGGTGGGGGAAACCCTCGGCGCCGAGGTGACGGCGCCGGGCTGGCAACTGCTGGAACTGGCGCTGGCTTCGCCGGCGGAGTTGGTGGTGGTTCCTGTGCAGGATCTGCTGGAGCTGGGGGATGAGGCCCGCTTCAACGTGCCCGGCACCACGGAGGGCAACTGGAGCTGGCGGCTCGACCGCCCGGTGGCCGACCTGGCGGGCCCGATCCATGGTTATGGCGCGATGGCCGGGCGCTGGGGCCGCGCGCCGCTCGCCGGCCGGCCGGCCGGGGCTGGCGGATAGCGGAAGCGCCCCGGCTCGCCGGCAACGGGCGGCAGGGCTTGGCCCCGCCAGAGCACCAGGCCCGGGGGTGGCGCTGGTTCGAGCCGCAGCTCGAAGGGGGGCAGAACCGGCAGGCTGATGGCGCCACTGACGCCGCTGAGGGTGGTCTCCCCGTTGCGGTCGCCCACGAGGCGCAAGCGGGTGGGGGTTGGCAGTTGCAGCCGCAGGCGCCCGAGGGCCAGGTCGGCGCGGGGGGTGGCGCGGCTTTCGCTCTGCAGCCGAGCCAGGGCCTGCCCCGCGGCGGCGCGCCGCAGGGGTTGGAGCTCCGGATAGGCCTGGAGCAGCAGGGCATCGGCCTCTTCGGCGCTGGCGGCGGCCTCGGCGGCGGGGGCCATCGGCGGCAGCGGCCGGGCGGTGAGCCGTCCCTGCAGCGCCAGGCGCTCCTGCTGGAGGTTGAGGGCGTAGAGGAGCAGCAGGGTGAGCGCCCCGTAGAGCAGGGTGCCCTGCCAGGTGCGGAACACATCGATCGAGCCCGGGGTGAAGCGCAGCAGCCGCGGGTCGCGGCGCGACGACGGGCCGCGCTCCCGCTCTGGCGGCAGGGCGACGTCGAGGCAGCCGGGGGCGAGCCCCAGCCGCTGCTCCAACAGCGGCAGCATGGTGCGCAGGTAGGCCGCTTCCGGCAGGCGGTCGCGCCAGCCCTTCTCCAGCGCCTCGAGAACCGGCGTGCTGATGCGGGTGTCCTGGGCCAGCTGGCGCAGGCCGAGCCCCGCCGCTTCGCGGGCCTGCCGCAGGCGTTGCCCCGCCTGGAGGAGCGGATCCGACGGCGAGCGCGGACCCTCCCGACCGGCGGGGGGCGGCGGCTGGCCCCGCAGGCGGCGGCGCAGCCGACCGGCCAACTGCGCCACGGGGGCGGGCAGCGCTGGTGGGGAAACGGGTTTCAGCGGCGGTCGGCCGGGGCTCCCCATTCTTGGTCGTCGAGCTCCGCGGGGCTGAGGATCCGCCATTCCCCTTCCGCCAGATCGCCGAGCGTGAGCGAGCCGATCGCCCAGCGCTGCAGGTCGAGCACCGGGTGGCCGAGCGCTTCGCCGGTGCGCCGGATCTGGCGGTTGCGACCCTCCCCCATCTCCAGCTCCAGCAGGGTGGCCGGCGCTCCGCCCGCCAGGGGGGCGGCGGCGGAGCGATCGAGGCGCCGCACCCGCACCGGTTGGCAGGGCCGGCCGTCGAGGGGAACGCCGGCGCGCCAGAGCCGCAGGGTGTCGGCCGTGGGCCAGCCCCGCACCCACACCCGGTAGGTCTTGCGGTGGCCGAAGCGTGGATGGGTGAGGCGCAGGGTCAGGTCGCCGTCGTTGCTGAGCAGCAGGGCGCCGCGGCTGTCGCCATCGAGCCGGCCGATGGGATGGAGGCCGCTGCCGGCGCGCAGCCGCGGTGGCAGCAGGTCGAGCACGGTGGGGCGTCCGTGCGGGTCATGGCAGGTGCAGAGGGGTCCCGGGGGCTTGTTGAGCAGCAGGGTGAGGCCGGCGGGAGGGGCCCCGAGGGGTTGGCCGTCGACGGTCACCGCGTCGCAGCTGGGGTCGGCCCGGTCGCCGAGGCGGGCTGGGAGGCCATTGACCTGCACCCGGCCCTGGCGCAGCAGGTGTTCGGCGCTGCGGCGGGAGCAGAGGCCAGCGGCGGCGAGGAGTTTCTGAAGGCGCTCTGCGGCCATGGGCCCATTCTCGGGCCGGCGCGGGATCTTCTGGCAGAACGGAGTGACTCCGGGAAAGTCATGGTACCTTTACGAAACACAAAGGTTTCGCAACTCCGCGACGATGCCCTCGATCACCATCGCGACCTCCGCCGCCGGCCTCCCCCCCACCGCCGATCTGCTGCGCTCCTACCTGCGCGACATCGGCCGGGTGCCGCTGCTGTCCCATGAGCAGGAGATCACCCTGGGCCGGCAGGTGCAGGAGCTGATGCGATTGGAGGAGCTGCGCGAGGAGTTGACGATGCGGGCGGGCGGCAGCGAGCCGGACGAGGAGCAGCTGGCGTCGGCGGCGGAGCTCACCACGGTCCAGCTGCGGCGTCGCCTGCAGATGGGGCGGCGCGCGA
>JBILEP010000049.1:0-10347 GCA_044352045.1 Cyanobium sp.
GTTCAAAACAAAATGCTGGTAGTTTATGCCTGGATCGCAAACCGCAGGAATGTCATCGACAAGAACCATCCTGCCGCCAGAAGACTTGATCGTGGAAGCAATTTTAGTCAGTTTTTGTTGTAGAATTGATAACTTTTCAGTGTCTGGCTGGCGAGGGAGGGACCCTTGTTCCACAACAATTCTGTTGCGAAGCCAGGAGAAAACAACAATGTCACCTGGCCTCACTTGCTTTTTAAAGAAGTCAAGATGCTTCGCGCCCGCATCCTTGATACAAGGGTGATGACTTCCACACCCATCTATTCCATAAAACCAATTGATCATTCCCCAGTCAACTAACACCCTGACTTGTGGTCTGCTCTTAAACGTTGAGACCGCTTCCCGGATACTTGGATAGTGATTTGACGCATGGCTATCGCCGATGATGTAGATTGATCGCTGCGCGGCGTTTGTCCCACCTAGGCAGTCAGCAATTGCCGATATACTATTTTTGGGAAGATGGCAATCCATCTGCTTTTGAAGAATGCCTTTACTCTTACTCGTTTTTGCCCCCGTGACCTTGCTTCCGATTTGCAGCAGTGGCTGATGAAACTTCGTTAGACTTATAATGGCAGCAAATGCGGTGGTCATGGCGGCCAAACCCATTCCAAGAACTGCCAAACCCCCTCTGCCGGTAGAGGCTCTTCTATAGGGCACTTCAACCATCCGGTAGGAAAATGATGATAGGACCGCAAGGAGTACTATCTGGAAAGGCACTGTTCTCCAATCAACACCAATCGTCCAGCGACTGATGCATAACACTCCCCAGTGCCACAGGTAGAGCGAATAAGAGACAAGACCGACGTATACAATCTGATCTAAGGTGAAAAACCTGTAAGCAGCAGTACCCTTCTTTAAGCAAGCGATCAACACTGCTGAGAGCACGACGATGCCAAGCGTCGCTGGGACTGCCGCAGCAACAGGCAGGAGCATTAACCAAACCATGGCCACCACCACCAAAAGCGGAGGCACCCGTTCGAGTGCTTGCTCAATCTTTGCCCGCTGCTGAAATCCAATAAAGATCAAGCATCCTGCTGCCATCTCCCAAAATCGCGGCGGCATCAGGAAGTAGGCTGCAGGTTGATTCACTTGATACAGATAAATGAAGCTTGTGAGGGATGCGATGGACAGTGCCCCGACCCAGAAGAAGAGGTTTCTTGCTCCTTTCGCGGCCTGCTGTCCAAACCCTGAAAACCAGATCAGAAATGGGAACAGAAGGTAGAATTGCTCTTCCACACCCAGCGACCAGGTGTGCGTGAAAGGGTTGAGTTCTGTTGACTGGGCGAAATAGTTAGTGGATTGCTTGAGAAGGTAAAGATTCGACAATCCAAACAGTGATGCTCCTCCTGTTTTCAGGGCCAGGTCTGGATCTGGATTGAACAGGCAAATCAGCACACTGGTGCTCAGAACGAACACCACCAAGGCAGGCACCAGGCGCTTGATACGCCGCTCATAAAACCCCGATACGAAGTCCGCGAAGTTCTTCGACTGCCGACCCGCCAACGACGAGGTGATCACATACCCAGAGATCACAAAGAAAATATCAACCCCCAAATATCCGCTTGGCAGCAGATCCTTGTTGAAATGATTGATGATGACGGCAACCACCGCAAACGCCCTTAAGCCATCGATTTCCGGTCGGTATTTTCTTTTCGCCGTCGTTGGCAGTAGAGGGGCTTCAGAACTTGCTGCCTTGGTCATTACTCTGCTGAGTGTGTTTGGACTTTAACCGGAGCAAACCAATGCTCAGCTTTCCACCGCTACGGGGCATCTCCCAAAGTGCCGACCCAGAAACCTGCACAGAAAAGCAACCGGTGCACAAGGATGACCATTGTTCGCCCATTTGCGCTGAAGGGTCTGCCTGAACCATACGGTGCAGGCGGAGGGTGGAGAGCGGTTTCAGGGTGCTGAGCTACCCAGGGGGAAGCTGAGGAAGAACCCCAAGAAGCGGCGAGAAGCTTTAAATCGGAATAATATTACAATATGCTGCGCTCCCAGCGGGCGGCGCTTCCCCGACCGATCTCCTACAGCCACCCGAGAAACACGATTCAGCACGGGCAAGGCTCGGAACGCAAGGTGGGCGTTCCAATAGGGGGATTCCCCCAGATGTCAGCCCCAGTTGGAACGGGGGCGTTTTGGACTTCCCAATGCCAGGACCCAGATTTGAACTGGGGACACGGCGATTTTCAGTCGCCTGCTCTACCAACTGAGCTATCCCGGCCTGTCGCGGTGGCGACTCCGCCATTCTAGATCACAGACCTGCCGCTGCTCCGGCGTGCGGGCCAGGCAGAGGAGCCCCTGCACCCGCCAGCCCGCCTGGTGCAAGGCATCGGCGGCCGCCAGGGCAGTGGCACCGCTCGTGAGGATGTCGTCCACCAGCAGCAGGGGGCGTCGGCGCGCCTCCCCGGCCCGCGGCAAGTGGCGGCAGGCGAAGGAACCACGCTGATTGGCGAAGCGCAGCGCCCGGCCCAGATGGTGCTGGCCAAGCACCGGATGGCGACGCAGCAGCAGCGGGGCGACGGCCAGGCCCAGCTGACGGGACAGGCAGTGGCAGAGCAGGGGCGGCAGGGGATTGGCCCGTCGTTTCCAGCTGGGGATGGGCACCAGCAGCGGGCGCAGCGGCCCGCTGGCCAGGGGGGGGCGAATGCGAAGCACCAAGGCACGCATCAAGGCGGGTCGCGGTCGCTGCCGCAGCCCAAGCAACGCCAGCCGCAGGCCCCCCGCATAGGCACCGGCCGCCCACCAGGGGAGAGGAGCGGTGCCGCGGATGCCGCCCTCGGGCAGTTCCAGGCGGTGCGCACAGGCCCCGCAAAAGCTCTCACCGACGCCGCAGTGACCTCGGCAATGGGGGCAGGCCGGGGGCAACAACCAGTGCAGGGATGCGCTGAGGAGGGAGGGGATGGACACGGCAGGGGCCATCGGGCGGCCACGGTGGACCGCTTAAGGGTTCCCAGGCAGCGACCGCAGCATGGCCACCAGGGTGCGGTGGGCATCCTCGCTGTCGGTGAGGGTGTGGTCAAACGGCACCTCAAGCACGCCGCCATCCACTTCCAGCCGCATAGCCTCCGGCACCACCGCCAGCATCCGCGCGCTGCGGGCCTCTCGCACCCCGCCGTAGTGGCGTGCGTAGGCCAGCACCGCCTCCGCATGGTCATCGTTCATGTGCTTGCAGATCCGATCGCTCACAGCGGCGGTGAGGGGGTCGGCGGCCATGGCGCTGGTGGCTGGGGTGGCCCCATTCTGAAGAGGGGTGCCGGCGAGCGGGCGTTCAGCCGGCGCCGAAGCGCTGCCAGAGAAGCAACCCCAGGCGAATGGCGCTGAAGCCCACATAGCCCGCCAGCAGCACGAACAGGGCCATCGAGACGATCGTTTGCAGGCGCTCGCCCATGGATCTCGCGCAGGGGTGCTAGTCGACTCCTATCCTGCCTGGCGCCAGGGCTGAGGCAGCGAGCAGGGCCATGCCGCGACAGGCGGAGAGCTGGGGCCGATTCAGCACCGGCAGGCCCAGGGCCCGCTGACGCAAGGCCCGCCACTGGGGGTTGCGAGCACCGCCCCCCAGGGTGATCAGCCGGCGGATCGGCGGCGCTCCCAACTCCCGCAGACGCTCCCAGCCCGCGCACTCCAGGGCGGTCAGGCCCTCCAGCAGCGCCTGCAGGAAGAGGGCATCGCTCACGGGCCGGGGCTCCAGCACCGGCTCCAGATCGGGATCATCCCAGGGGAAGCGCTCCCCCCGCGCCGAGATCGGGCGAAGCCGCAGGCCCGTGGGGCGGTCGGGATCGATCTGACGGCTGAGCTCCGCCAGCTGGTCGGGCTGGAAAAAGCGCAGCAGCACGCCGGCCCCGGCGTTGGAGGCCCCCCCGACCAGCCAGCGGCCAGCCACCCGGTGGCAGCTCACGCCCGGTCCCCGGATCGGCCGCGGCACGAACTGCTTGAGCACCAGGGTGGTGCCAAGCACGGTGATGCCATCCCCAAAACCGGGATCGGCCGCCAGCACAGCGGCGTTGGCATCGGTGCTGCCGGCCACCACCTGGCAATCGGCGGGAAGGTCGAGGCTGGCTGCCGCCTCGGCCCCGAGGGGGCCGAGGATCTCGCCGCTGGCGCGGATCTGGGGCAATGCCGCGCGCAAGGGCAGGGCGTCCATGCGCCCAACCCAGGAGCGGCGCTCCAGATCCCAGCCGAGGCGAAGGTTGTTGCCCTCCTCCCCCCAGCGCCAGTCCCCCAGAAGCCAGCCCATCAGCCAGTCGGCCTGGTGGCGCAAGTGCAACTCAGGCCCCATCCCCGCCGCGGCGGCGCGAGCGAGGAGGCGAAGGGCCCGGGCGAGGCTGCCGCTGATGCTGGCGGCCGGGCCTTCCACCCCGAGGGCGGCGAGGGCGGCGCTCTGCTCCGGACAGGCCAGGGAGTAGGGCAGGGCCAGGGCCAGCTCTCCCGGTAGCAGGCTCCCATCCCCACGGCAGAGCAGGAGGGTGCCGGATGTGCCATCGACTGCGATGGCGCGGACGGCGCGGCGACGCTCGGGGGGAAGCCGCCGGACCAGGCTGATCAGGCCCTGACGCCAGCTGCAGGGATCTGCAAATGGTCCGGGATAGGCAGAGGCCTCCTCCAGAACCTCGGGCTGGCCGGTCTCGCCCTGCTTCAGCAGGGCGAGACGCAGACCGCTGCTGCCGAGGTCGAGCCCCAGGACGGCGCTGTCCCCCTCAGGCGGACGTGCCCGCGACAACGCGATCGGCGGTGGCCTGCTTCAAGGTGGCGGCGATGGCGGTCACCTCCTCCCAGGGGAGGTTGAGGTCGTTGCGGCCGAAGTGGCCGTAGGCGGCCACGTCCTGGTAGAAGCGGCCGCCGCGCTGCTGGGGCAGCTGGCGCAGGCCGAAGATCTCGATGATGGCGCCGGGGCGCAGGTCGAAGTGCTCCTGCACCAGGGCGGTGAGGTCATCGTTGCTGAGACTGCCGGTGCCGAAGCTCTCCACCAGGATGCTCACGGGGCGCGCCACGCCGATGGCGTAGCTGAGCTGCACTTCGGCCTTACGGGCCAGACCAGCAGCCACCAGGGCCTTGGCCACGTAGCGGGCGGCGTAAGCGGCGGAGCGATCCACCTTGGTGGGATCCTTGCCGGAGAAGGCGCCACCGCCGTGGCGGGCGTAACCGCCGTAGGTGTCGACGATGATCTTGCGGCCGGTCAGACCGGCGTCGCCCTGGGGACCGCCCACCACGAACTTGCCGGTGGGGTTGACCAGGAAGCGGGTGGACTCAGCAGTGGGCTTAAGGGAAAGATCGGCGGTGGCGGGCAGAACCACGTGGGTCCAAAGATCGTCGCGGATGCGCTCGCGCAGGGCCTTCTCTTCGCCGATGCCGTCGATCTCGGCGGTGTGCTGGGTGGAGATCAGGATCGTGTCGATCGCCACGGGCTGGTCGTTCTCGTAGACGACACTCACCTGGGTCTTGCCGTCGGGAAGCAGGTAGCCGAGGGTGCCCTCGTGGCGCACCTGGGCCAGGCGCAAGGCCAGCCTGTGGGCCAGGCTGATCGGCAGGGGCATCAGCTCGGGGGTTTCGTTGCAGGCGAAGCCGAACATGATTCCCTGGTCGCCGGCGCCCACCTTGTCGAGGGGATCGCCCTCGTGGTCATCGGCTTCGTCCACGCCCTGGGCAATGTCGGGGGACTGCTGGTCGAGGGCGACAAGAACGGCGCAGCTGTTGGCGTCGAATCCGCCAGCGCGGGCGCCGCTATAGCCGATCTTTTCAATCACCCCTCGCACCAGGTTGTTGAAGTCAACCCGGGCGGTGGTGGTGATCTCACCGGTGATCAGGCACAGGCCGGTGTTCACCACGGTTTCGCAGGCGACGCGGCTGGCCGGGTCCTGGCTCAGCACGGCGTCGAGGACGGCATCGCTGACCTGATCGCAGATCTTGTCGGGATGGCCCTCTGTGACGGATTCCGAGGTGAAGACGTAACGGCTCATGCCCTGGCGAACGGAAGAAACGCCCGTGAGCTTATGGCCTCACCCCCAGGGGGCCCGGTGGTCGTGGACACCGTCTGCGTTGGGCCAGTCCGCTACTCGCGCGGGAGTTGGCCCGGGCTGCACCCGCAATTCGCTCCAGTGGCGCAACTGGGGGCCATCCCCCTCCAGGGGCGGAGGCTGACGCCATCCAGAGCGATAGCCGAGCACCACGGGCACCCCGGCGGCACGGGCCATGCGCAGATCGCTGTTGGCGTCGCCCACCAAGGCGCAGCGGCCGGCCTCCACCCCGAGGGCATGGCAGAGTTCGTGAACAGCGTGGGGATCCGGCTTGGCGGGCCGGTGGTCGGCGCTCCACAGCCCCTGCACGCACTCCTGCAGGCCATGGGCCGCCAGGAAATCGCGAATCCCGGCTTCGTGGTCGTTACTGATCACGGCGCAGCGGATGCCGGCCTGGCGCAACGATTGCAGCAGCTCCGTCAGGCCCGGCGTGGGCTGGGGACGGTGGCTGCTGCCCTGGCCGTGCAGGCCATCGGTGATCGCGAACACTCGCTCGCTCAGCGCCAGGGCATCGGGCCAGCCCAGCCCCACCTGGGTGAGGGCGGTGGCGGTGGCGATCAGGTTGTGGTCGCGGCAACCCACCGCCGTGGCTCCGGCCGGATCGATGCAGCCGCCACGGAAGCCGTAAGCCCGGCTGAGCAGATCGGCCAGCGCATCAAGCCGCTGCAACTCTGGCAGCAGCGGCGTCGCGAGGCGAAGGCACTGGTCGAGCCGTTCAGCGGCCAGCGCCTCCAGCATCGGCTCGCTGTGGCTGATGGTGCCGTCCTTGTCGAACAGCACAGCAGCGATCTCCCAGCCTGGCGGACCGAGGGGAACATCGCGCAGCAGAAGGTGAGGCACTCAGTCGACGGTGACGCCCATCGGCTCACCGTCCTCGGCCTGCTCCAGCAGCATCTGCTTGTAGCGGGCGGCCATCTCCTCGGCCTTGTCGAACACCTTCTGGGGATCGGTGAGCATGTCGCCGGGCTCGGGCTCGAGAGCCTTGGTGGAGAGGGAGATGCGACCACGCTCGGCATCGAGATCGATGATCATCACCTTCATCTGATCGTTGACGTTGAGCACGGTGTGGGGGGTTTCGATGTGCTCGTGGCTGATCTCCGAGATGTGCAGCAGGCCGCTGACACCACCGATGTCGATGAAGGCACCGTAGGGCTTGATGCCGCGCACGGTGCCGAGCACCACCTCGCCCACCTCGAGGCGATTCATCTTGCGCTCCACCAAGGCGCGGCGGTGGCTGAGCACCAGACGATTGCGCTCCTCGTCCACCTCCAGGAATTTGAGGGGGAGGAAGTCGGCGACGAGCTCCTCCTTGGCCTTGCGGGTGCTGATGTGGCTGCCGGGGATGAAGCCGCGCAGACCTTCCACTCGCACCAAGGCGCCGCCACGGTTGGTGGCGAACACCTCGCTGTAGATGGTGGCGTCCTCCTTCTGGAGCTGGCGCACCCGCTCCCAGGCCCGCTGGTACTCGATGCGGCGGATCGAGAGGGTGAGCTGACCATCCTCGTTCTCTTCGCTGAGGATGAAGAACTCGCGCACCTCGCCGGGCTCCAGCACGTCGGAGAGGTGCTCGACCCGGTTGATCGACACCTCCGGCAGGGGCATGAAGGCGGCAGTCTTGGCGCCGATGTCGATCATCGCGCCCTTTGGCTCA
The DNA here is from genome assembly GCA_044352045.1 of Cyanobium sp. Classification (GTDB taxonomy): domain Bacteria; phylum Cyanobacteriota; class Cyanobacteriia; order PCC-6307; family Cyanobiaceae; genus Cyanobium. The sequence goes on from JBILEP010000049.1 coordinate 7,699, forward strand.
AGGGCGAAGACGGTGCCGTTGACGACGTCGCCGGGTTTGAAGTTGTAGTCGTACTTGCTGAGCAGCGAGGCGAACTCGTCCAGGGTGAAGCCCACCCCGTCGCTCTCACGGCTGGCGGTGGTGCGGCTGCTGGAGTTGTCGGCACTGGGCACCTCTTCCGGGATGGCCAGGTCGAGATCCAGAGCGGCCTCAGGGGCTGCGATGGCGTCGCTGGGGGCCTCGACGGTGCCGAGATCGGAAGAAGGGGTCACGGTCATGGAACAAGGGCGGCTGCAGAAAGCAGGACGAAGGGATGGAGGCGTGCCTGCCCGCCTGCAGAACACGTCCGATCCACGACTCTACCAATCGAACACCTCCCCCCTGCAGGTGGTAGCCGGAATGGCTCAGCCGACGATCGCGAGTCGGTCGCTCTTGCGGCCGCCGCCGCCACGCTCCCGGCCGCCGCCCAGGCCCTCCAGGGTGGCCACAAAATCGCTGACGCTGCGGAACTGGCGATAGACGGAGGCGAATCGCACATAGGCCACCTCGCTCATGCCCCGCAGACGCTCCAGCACCAACTCGCCGATCTCGGTGCTGCTGACCTCCCGGCCGCTGCGCTGCTGGAGCGCCAGCTCAATGTCATCGACCACCACCTCCAGCTGGCTCGGCTCCAGGCCGGTCTTCTCACAGGCGCGGAGCAGGCCGTGCAGAAGCTTCACCCGGTTGAAGGTCTCGCGGCTGCCGTTGCGTTTGACGACCGTGATCGGCACTGTCTCCACCCGCTCGTAGGTGGTGAAGCGGAAGTCACAGTTGAGGCACTCCCGCCGCCGGCGCACGCTGCGCCCGCCGTCGGCGGCTCTGGATTCCAGCACCCGACTGTCGGTGTGTTGGCAGGAAGGGCATTGCATGCCCGAGGACTCCAGGGGTGTTCAAAAAGTTTAAGCAGCCGAATCGACCTTGAGAAGGGCCTGGCGGCCCTGGGACTAGGGCGAACAAGAAAAAAGCCCCCGCCTGGAAGGGCGGGGGCTGCGGGAGGCGGGGCTCACTTGCCGATCTTCGGGGGGTCGCGGAAGGCGATCGCGAAGAAGAGCGTGGAAATGGCCAGGGCCAGGATGAGGATGTAGGCGAAGCTCTCCATGGGGAGTTCTCGGGGGGGAGTGGCGGAAGGACCCGGCGGTCAGCTGAGCGGGGTGCCGGCCGGGGGCACAAAGCCCTCGGGGAGGCGTCGGGTGGAGCGGTCGCCCAGTTTCTGGAAGAGACCGAACTCCACCTGCTCGCCCAGATCGGGATCGATGCCCGCGAACACGTCGCGGTAGAGGGTGCGGGCTCCGTGCCAGATGTGGCCGAAGAAGAACAGCAGCGCGAAGGTGGCGTGGCCGAAGGTGAACCAGCCGCGGGGGGAGCTGCGGAACACACCATCGGAGTGGTAGGTCTCGCGGTCGAATTCAAAGGACTCACCCAGCTGGGCCTTGCGGGCCAGGCGCTTGACGTCGGCCGGGTCGGTGAAGGTTTGGCCGTTGAGGGCGCCTCCATAAACCTTGGCGGTGACCCCCTGCTGCTCGAAGGAGTATTTGGCTTCGGCGCGACGGAAGGGGATGTCTGCCCGCACGATGCCGTTCTTGTCTTCGAGCACCACCGGGAAGTTCTCGAAGAAGTTGGGCAGGCGCCGCACGGTCAGTTCGCGGCCGTCCTTGTCGGTGAAGCTGATGTGGCCGAGCCAGCTGGTGGGCAGGCCGTCACCGTTGACCATCGGGCCGACCCGGAACAGGCCGCCCTTGGCCGGGCTATTGCCCACGTAATCGAAGAAGGCGAGCTTCTCGGGGATCTGGGCCCAGGCTTGCTCCGGGGTGGCGCCGTTGTCGAGGGCCGTCGCGACGCGGCGATTGATTTCGGTGCGGAAGTAGCCCTGATCCCACTGGTAGCGAGTAGGGCCAAACAGCTCCACCGGGGTGGCGGCGCAGCCGTACCACATGGTGCCGGCGACGATGAAGGCCGCGAAGAACACTGCGGCGATGGCCGAGGCGAGCACGGTTTCGATGTTGCCCATCCGCAAGGCCTTGTAGAGGCGCTCCGGCGGCCGGGTGGTGATGTGGAAGATGCCCGCGATGATGCCGACGATGCCCGCGGCGATGTGGTGGGCCACGATGCCGCCAGGGTTGAAGGGGTTGAACCCTTCTGGACCCCAGGCGGGCTGCACCTTCTCGATATGGCCCGTGAGGCCATAGGGGTCGGAGACCCACATGCCTGGCCCGAAGACGCCGGTGAGGTGGAAGGCGCCAAAGCCGAAGCAGCCGAGGCCGGCGAGCAGCAGGTGGATGCCGAAGATCTTGGGCAGGTCCAGGGCCGGCTCACCGGTGCGGGGGTCCTGCCAGATCTCCAGATCCCAGAAGGTCCAGTGCCAGATGGCGGCCAGGAAGAGCAGGCCACTGAAGATGATGTGGGCGGCGGCGACGCCCTCGAAGCTCCAGAAACCGGGGTCGACCCCTGTCTCGCCGGTGATGCTCCAGCCTCCCCAGCTGCCGGTGACCCCCAGGCGCGCCATGAAGGGCATCACGAACATGCCCTGGCGCCACATCGGGTTCAGGACCGGGTCGGAGGGATCGAAGATCGCGAGTTCGTAGAGGGCCATGGAGCCGGCCCAGCCGGCGACCAGAGCGGTGTGCATGAGGT
>JBILEP010000295.1:0-3182 GCA_044352045.1 Cyanobium sp.
ACCCGGTACCAGGGCAATCCCATGGGGGTGAGGTCTGGGTTGAGGTGGGTTGAGCGGACGAGTTGACGTGGCGATCGGCGCGGCCGATCCGTTTGGCGATGGTAAGGGGTGCGGATGGCCGCCCGGGGCCGGAGGTAACGGACCGCAACCGGCTGTCTCACAATGGCCATTCGTCGCACCCCCGCCATGCCCGTGATCCGCTTCCTGCGCGAGGGTCGCGATGTGGAGTGCTACCCAGGCGAGAACCTGCGGGAGGTGGCCCTGCGGGAGGGCATCGAGCTTTACGGCCTCAAGGGGAAGCTGGGCAACTGCGGCGGCTGCGGCCAATGCATCACTTGTTTTGTCGATGTCGAGGGGGCGGGATCCACCGCCCTCAGCCCCCAGACGACGGTGGAGGAGCAGAAGCTGCGCCGCCGCCCGCAGAGCTGGCGCCTCGCCTGCCAGGCCCTGGTGCAGGAATCCCTGGTGGTGCTCAGCAGGCCCCAAGTGGGGCTGGCGGATCGGGAGGCGGCCCTGGCCCGAGCCCTGCAGGAGCCCCTGCCGCCCGGGCCCACTGCCTGGCCCGCGCCCCCCGCCAGTGAGGCGGAAGCGGAGATCGGCGAGGAAGGGATGGCGGAGGCAAGCGCAACGAGCGATGAAGCCGGCGCGGGGGAGTCCGGCCACGGGTGATACGTTCCCCTCACCCACGCCCCAGCCATGGAAACCAACGATCTCGGCTTCGTTGCCAGCCTCCTGTTCGTGCTGGTTCCGGCCGTGTTCCTGATCGTCCTCTACATCCAGACCAGCAGCCGTCAGGGCGGCTGACCCGACAGGCCCCTCAGCGCCGCCCTTCCGGCTCGCGCACCAGGAGCACTGGAGCGTTGGCATGGACCCGGATGTAGTCGCTCACGGAGCTGCCCAGCAACCGGTCCAGATCCACAAGCGCCTTAGCCACCAGGGGCCGCCGGTCCTGGGAGGCGATGACCACCAGATCGGCCTTGGTGTCCTCAGCCGCTTCGCACACCGTGCGACCGATGTCGCCAGTGCGGTGCAACGGCGACATCGTCACCCCGTAGCTGCGAGCGCGCTGCACCGCCTTCTCCAGCACCTCGTCCGCCGGGCTGCGCCCGCCGCGGGAGGGGGTGATGTCCTGGCGGGTGACGTGCACCCCGGTGAGGGTGCCTCCTGGGATTCCGGACACCAGTTCGCAGGCCAATCGAATCGCGTCGTCGCCGACCCCGGTGCCATCCACCGTCACCAGCACCCGGTTGATCGCCCGCACGTACAGGTCGTCCCGCACCAGCAGCATCGGGCGGGTGGAGAGCTGGAACACGTACTGGCTGGCGCTGTTGGCCAGGATCGACTGCAACCGCCCCAGCCCCCGGGAGCCCATCACGATCAGGTCGGCCTCGAGCTCATCGGCCACCTGGAGCACGGTCTGCTTGGCATCCCCCTGACGGATCAACGGATTCACCTCGCTTGCGGCCAGGCCCATCCGCTGGGTGGCCGCCTCCAACAGCGCCGCGGCGCGCTCACGGTGCTCCTGCAGATCGGCGCTCCCCTGTTCCGGGACCACATGCAGCAGGTTGACGCGGGCTGCGCGGCAGGGGGGGATCTCGCGCAGCATGCGCACCATCTCCTCCACATGGCCGGTGCCGGAGTCGGCGATCAGAAGGTTTCGGAACACGGGAATGAACGACGCTCCAAGGCAGCCTATGGCGAGTTCCCGGTCCCCCTCCACCCCCGGTGCCATCCGTGACGCAGCCAGCCTTCCCCGAGCCCGCCGCCGGCCGGCCGCCGTGGTGCCTGGAGCGGCGCGTGCTGCCCCAGCACACCGACCACGCCGGGGTGATGTGGCATGGCGCCTATCTCGCCTGGCTGGAGGAGGCCCGGGTGGAGGCCCTGGCGGCGGCGGGGATGGCCTACAGCGAGCTCTCCGCCCGTGGCCTCGAGCTGCCGGTGGTCTCGCTGGCGATCGACTACCGCCAGGCGTTGCTCCATGGCGAGCGGGTGCAGCTCTGGAGCGAGGTGCTGCCCCGCCAGGGGGTGAAGCTGCCCTGGCGGAGCCGCTTCGTGCGCAGCGATGGGGGGGTGGCGGCCGAGGCGCGGGTGGAGCTCGTGCTGGTGGACCTCTCCCGGGGCCCCGGGCAGCGCCGCCTGCTGCGACGGCTCCCCGACGACCTAGGGAGGGCGATGGATCGCCTGATGGCGGGGCCACCAGAACCAAGGCGGCTATAGTACGCGTGTACTCCGTGATGGAGGCGGCGTGGCGGCTCAGGATCACCGCTTGGGGTCGGCCCGGGCGCCTGGCTTCCCAGGCGCGCCCAGGCCGGGGGCAGGCCGGGGCTGGGGCCAGCAGGAGCGCCTCTGGTGGTTGCTCTGGAGCCAGTGCCCGGGGGTGGGGCCGGCCCGGCTGAGGGGGGTGATCCGGCGCTTCGCCACCCTGGAGCGGGCCTGGGCCGCACCAGGGGAGGCCTTCGCCACCCTGCCGGGCTGGTCCGCCCCCTTGCTGGCGGATCTGGAGGGGTTCCGCTCCTCCTGGGGAAAGGATCCCCTGCCCCGTCTCGCCCTCCAGCTGAGGGGGCGTCGGGCGCTGCTCCCCGGGGATGGCCGCTGGCCCCAGGCGGTAGCCGTCCTCCCCCGTCCCCCGCTGGTGCTGTGGTGGCGAGGCCGGGGGGCGCTCTGGCCCCACCTGGCCCAGCGGGGCGGGGTGGCTGTCGTGGGCACCCGCCGGCCCTCCTCCCATGGCCTGGCGATGGCCCACCGCCTCGGGGAAGCGCTGGCCGCCGCTGGCTGGCCCGTGGTCAGCGGTCTGGCGGAGGGGATCGATGGCGAGGCCCACCGCGGATGCCTGGCGGCCGGTGGCGCGCCCGTGGCGGTGCTAGGCACCCCACTAGAGCGGGTCTATCCCCGCCACCACAGGATCCTGCAGGGGGAGGTGGGGGAGCGGGGCCTGCTGATCAGCGAGCTGGCGGCCGGCGCCGCCGTGCTGCGGGGCCATTTCGCCAGTCGCAACCGGCTGCTAGTGGCCCTGGCCCGCGCTGTCGTGGTGGTGGAGTGCCCCCGGGCCAGCGGCGCCCTGCACTCCGCCGAGCTGGCCTGGCATCAGGAGCTGCCCCTCTGGGTGGTGCCGGCGGACGCCGCCCGCCTCTCCGCGGCCGGCAGCAATCGCCTGCTGGCGCAGGGGGCCACGCCGCTGTTGG
>JBILEP010000225.1:0-4048 GCA_044352045.1 Cyanobium sp.
AACGGGTTCACCGGCGGCATCCCGGCCCCCGAAGCGGGCGTTGATGCGCTGCTGGGCGATGTCGCGGGCCAGCTCCAGGTGCTGCTTCTGGTCTTCGCCCACCGGCACCCGATCGGCGTCATAGAGAAGGATGTCGGCGGCCATCAGCACCGGGTAGTCGAGCAGGCCGGTGGAGACATCAGCCCCCTGGCGCAGCGCCTTCTCCTTGAACTGAATCATCCGCTCCAGCCAGTTCAGCGGCGTGACGCAGTTCAGCAGCCAACAGAGCTCGCTGTGGGCGCTGACGTGGCTCTGGACGAAGACGGTGGAGCGGGCCGGATCGATGCCGCAGGCCAGGTAAAGGGCCGCCGTGGTGAGGGTGTCCTCCGCCAGACGGGCCGGGTCGTGGGGAACGGTGATCGCGTGCAGGTCGACGACGCAGAAGAAGGTGTCATGGCTCTCCTGCAGGTCGACCCAGTTGCGGATGGCGCCCAGCCAGTTGCCCAGGTGCAGGGCACCGGTGGGCTGAACGCCGGAGAGAACCCGGGGCCGTGGCGCGCTCATGCCGGAGCTCAGGCCTGGGGCGCCGCGTCCGGCTCCAGCTCAGGGGCGGGGGCAGGGTCGGCGGCAGGGGCAGCATCAAGGGCTTCCTCGGCAGGAGCTTCCGCGGTGAACGGCTCCTCAGTGGCGATCGACTCCTCAGTGGCGATCGACTCCTCAGCGGCAGGCTCCACCTCCGCAGGCGGCGCGGCGGGTCGCGAGGGGCGGGCGAAGGGATCCACCCGGGCGCCGCGGCCGCCACCCCGGCCCTCCTCGCGCTCGCCCGGGAAGCGATCGCGACGGCGTTCACCGCCGCCACGGGCCCCCTCCCGGGGCGCGGGGGGGCGGCCACCCGCCTGGGCTTGCTGCTGGGCGATCAGCTCGCTGAGCTGGCCCTGTTCCAGTTGCTGGGCGAGGGTGCGCAGGGAGAAGCCCAGCACCGCCACGGTGGAGCGCAGGCCGAAGGCCTCCTGCAGGGCGCGGGCCGCCTGCATCTCGTTGTCGCTGAGGCGGATCCGGAAGCCGCCACTATCGCGGCCGCCGCCCTCACGGCCGCCGCTGTCGCGGCCTGCGCGAGCGGCCGTGGGGTTGGTGGAAGTGCTCTCGTCGGCCATCGCCAGACCTTATTCAGGGGAAAGTGTGGCGCATCGGCCGCTCCGGTTCGTCAGCGGCCGGACACAGCCAGAGCAGCTGATGCTCCCCCTCCCCGCCGGTGGCGCCATCCGCCCCCTCCCGACCCAGCACCAGGAGCGGCAAGCGGCGCGGCCGCTCCAGCCGCCAGCGCTGCCGGTATTCGGCGCGCAGGGCGAGGTAGCGCTCCAGGGTCCAGCCACGGTTGCCCGCCTCCCGGGCGATCCAGAACCGCCGCTGGGCCTCCCGGCAGGCCTCCGGGCCGAATTCCTCCCAGCAGAGCAGCTGGGCCTCCCAGCCCCCCAGGCCCCGCTGGCGCAGTTCGCGGTAGCGGGCCAGTTCGGGCGCCTCGCCGCTGGCATCCGGGGGCAGTCGGCGCGCCAGACCCGCCAGGGATTCGACGCTGAGGCGCAGCCAGCAGCGATCGAGCAGCAGCACGGGCAGGCTTTCGCTCCAGCGGCTGTGCTCCTGCAGCTCCCGCCAGTGGCGGCCCAGGTCGCGGCGCTGGCGGGGGGTGAGCTGATCGAGCAGGTCGGCCTCCGCCAGGGGGCCCGCGGCACCGGCGCCATGGCCGCCCGGGCCTGAGCGTGCCCGTTTGCGGTCGCGTGAGCGGGAGGGGTGCCTCTCCATCGCCATCCCCCGCCGTTCACTGGTCGGTGTGACGTTATCGCCCTAGGCCGGGGGCCAACGCCCCGGGCGGCCACGGGCCGGATTGGAGGATCTGAGCTAAAGAAGCTGTGCCGCAGGCCACTCCGTGACCCTTCCCGCCTCCCCACCGCCCGTTCAGCAGGCCATCTGGCGTGGACCGGCCCTGCTGCTGGGCGGCGGGCTGGTGGCGAGCGAGGCGGTGGCGCACCTGCTCCATCTGGAGGGCACCACCCTGCTGACCGGCGGCCTGCTGGCCGGGGGCTGGTGGCTGCTCTCCCGCCGCGGCGGACGGCCCAGCGCCCGCCGGCCCCGCAGCCTCGATGGCTGGATGGAGCGCTGCGAGGGGGTGCTGACGCAGTTCGAGAGGCTCCTGGGCGAGGCGGAGCGGGACGTGCGCCTCGCCCCCCGCCGCGACGAACTGCAGGCCCTCCAGCGAGAGCCGCTCTCCCGGCCGCTGCGCCTTGCCCTGGCCAGCTCCCAGCCACCGCCCGCGGAGCTGCAGTCGCCGTTCGCCGCCGCCGTGCGGGGCCCCCGCGGCCTGCGGATTCACTGGGGGGAGATCCTGCCGGCTCTCAGCCCCGACTGGCGCTGGAGCCCGCCGTTCGTCAGCAGCGACCTACTCGTGTTCCACCTACGCCAGCCGCTGCGGGGAGCCGATCTGCGCTGGCTGGAAGCCCTTCCCACCGGCCAGCCCGTGTGGCTTCTGCTCGAGGATCCCCTGGGGGTGGGCGAGGGGGCTGGCCTGGCCGGGGAGGTGCGCAGCCTCTGGCCCGCCGCCGATCCCCAGCGCCTGCTGCCCTGGGATGGTTCCGCCGCCGCCCTGGGCGCCAGCCTCGCGCCCCTGGCCGACTGGCTGGCGCGGGAGGGGGGGCGGCTGACGGAGCGCACGGCGCTGCGCCGTTTCGAAGAGCTGCACGGACGCTGGCAGGGGGATCTGGAGGGGTTGCGCCAGACGGAATGGCAGGGGCTGCTGCGGCGCACCCAGTGGCTGGTGGCCGCCGGGGTGATCGCCGCGCCCCTGCCCAGCGTCGATCTGCTGGTGCTGGCCTGCGCCAACGGGCTGATGCTGCGGGAGATGGCGCGCCTCTGGGATTGCCCGTGGGACGCGGAGACCCTGCGGGCCGCGGCCCTGGAGCTGGGGCGCGCCGCCCTGGCCCTGGGGTTGGTGGAGTGGAGCGGGCAGGCCCTCAGCGCGGCCCTGCGCCTCCACCACGCCGGCTGGCTGATCGGCGGCGGCCTGCAGGCCCTGAGCGCCGCCTACCTCACCCGGGTGGTGGGTCGGGCGATGGCCGATGTGCTGGCCCTCAGCGCCGGGGTTCCGGAGGCGGACCTGGCGGCGATCCGCCGTCAGGCGCCGATGCTCGTGGCCCGCGCGGCCGAGGCGGAGAAACTGGACTGGGCGGGCTTCCTGCAACAGGGCAACGACTGGCTGCGCCAGCAGGTCGGCCCCACCGCAAAACTTCAACAAAGTACATAAATATTCCTTGCAATTTGCTCTGGCGGGCGCTGGCGCGTTGTCGTGCGCGGCGCTCGCCGTAGCCTGGAAACGCTCGTCTTGGTTTCCATGACCAAGCTGGGTCTTCTCTCCATCCCCCTCTCACCGCATTCCTGTTGCCATGACCACTGCCCTCCGCAGCGGCCGGGTTGGAAGCTGGGAAAGCTTCTGCCAATGGGTGTCCTCCACCAACAACCGCATTTATGTCGGTTGGTTCGGTGTGCTGATGATTCCCTGCCTGCTGGCTGCCACCATCTGCTTCATCATCGCCTTCATCGCCGCTCCTCCCGTCGACATCGACGGCATCCGGGAGCCGGTGGCGGGTTCCTTCCTCTACGGCAACAACATCATCTCCGGTGCTGTTGTTCCCTCCAGCAACGCCATCGGCTTGCACTTCTACCCGATCTGGGAAGCCGCCAGCCTCGATGAGTGGCTGTACAACGGTGGCCCCTATCAGCTGGTGGTGTTCCACTTCCTGATCGGCATCTCCGCCTACATGGGCCGCCAGTGGGAACTCTCCTACCGGCTCGGCATGCGCCCCTGGATCTGCGTCGCCTACAGCGCGCCACTCTCGGCCGCCTTCGCCGTGTTCCTGGTGTATCCCTTCGGTCAGGGTTCCTTCTCCGACGGCATGCCCCTGGGCATCTCCGGCACCTTCAACTTCATGCTGGTGTTCCAGGCGGAGCACAACATCCTGATGCACCCCTTCCACATGCTGGGGGTGGCCGGTGTGTTCGGCGGCAGCCTGTTCTCCGC